>NZ_JAMPNS010000005.1:0-1444 GCF_028479465.1 Providencia sp. PROV208
TATAACAGCATTGGAAGCCCGATGAACAGTAGCGTTAGAAAGTGGCGGCGGTAAGTGGCTATCATGAGATTCTTATCGTTGAAGTATATGGGCTTAGTGGCGCGTGGTGAAAACCACTAAGCGGTGAGGTGAGTTATTCCCAATCAATGGTGACGGTCGCAGAAGCAGAGGCGGCTCCGGATTTAAAGCCCTGCCCAAGTGCACAGAGGCTAAAACGGTAAGGGATTAGATGTTGACCGACAGTCAGCTCCCCCAAATTCACTTCGTTTGCAGGTGGGGTGAGATTACCAGTACCAAAATTGATCCCACTTGTATGGCAGGGTGCATATATCGATTTAATCGAAGCACGTATAGTTGCAGGAGCGATCTCGCCGGTAGCATCCATAGTCATTTTTAAGTCATTTGAATATGTTTGAGTCGTGCCGTTAAGCGTCAATTTGGCGGGGGTATGTGCATCTGCACTGCCAGTACAGTTGATTGTAAAATTCCCATCAATCGACCCTAAAACATCTTTGCGGTTTCCTCCTGGTGTGCCAGAGGTATTGCCTTCCCACTCCCAAATATTCACTTTGCCAAAATCAATCTTAGGTGGCGTGTTGATGGTGCATAAGATTGGCGGAGTATAGTCAAATTTAAGCGTCTTATTGAGATAAACACGCATCTCTCCCACTTCAAGATTAACTAATCCTGAATATGAATAAGTCCCAGGTTTCACAGAATTGCTGATATATAGTGCTACCTTTAATTGGCTCGCCTGATATAAATGCGGCAAATCATTACTATAATATTGGATATTAGCTAGTCTTGCTTTGTACTTATAAATCCCGTCATTTTTGCTAACCTCAACACCATTTTGTGTACTGGATGCTTTCGGTTCTCCTTGATATTGGTAATCAACTCTAACGTTGTATCGACTGGAAGCTGCGTAGGACATTCCTGAGAAAGTGAGGATGATACCAGGTGCAAGAACTATTCCGTGGTAGCCATCAACCACTCCCCAGTTACTGTTGGGAACAGTAGATAGTGCTTTTCCGTGAATAACATTCTCTGCCCATCCAGTATAGTTAGGGCGTTCTGTTTTGCCGACAACCTCACTTTCCCATACTATTTTTCCTGTTTCCTTAAATACTGCTCCAGTAGGGAACTCCCAGTTATCGGCACTGTAACTAAACGCTGTCAATACGCTATATATCGCGAAGCCTATTGTGACTAAATAGGTTTTTTTCCAGCGTTTCTGGTGATGTAATCGCATTATTTTTCTCCTACTGGTGACTGTAACCAACGCGTTTTGGGTGGTGTTTGAGTGAATGGTTCGATGTTATCCATCGGCATGGTCATCTGCTGAGCCACTTCGGGTGTCGTCGTTGCCACCGGCTGAGCTTGCGGCTGCCCACTGACACAGCGATAAGACACTTGGCGTATAGGCATATCGGCGGAGACGTCT
>NZ_JAMPNS010000006.1:0-258693 GCF_028479465.1 Providencia sp. PROV208
AGCGGCTTTGCGTGGGTCATCTCCCTCCGTGCCATCTGCAATCACGGGGTTGTCAGATTGGGTTTGCTCTGCGACTTTTTGCGCTTGTTTGGCGCGCGCTTGAGCTTTACGCGCTTCTCTTGCTGCAATAACAGCACTATTGTCAGGCAATTCACCTGAAATGATTTTTATTGGCTCAGCCGTTGACGCTTTCTTCGCTTTAACACGAGCAAGTGCCGCATTAACTGCGTCTTTATCTGCGGTATCCACTTGAACAGCCGCTTTCTTATGCCGTTCTTCGCGGGCAAGTTTTTCACGTTCCATACGCTGTTGTTTAGCTTCAAAGCGCTGTTTAGCTTCGATGGAACGGCGTTCTTCTTGGTCTATTTCGCGAATTTCTGCTTTTTCTTGGCGATAATATTGTACCAGCGGAATATTGCTTGGGCAGACATAAGCACAAGCACCACATTCAATGCAGTCAAACAGATTATGTTTCTGCGCTTTTTCGTGTTCTTTACCTTTACTAAACCAATATAATTGCTGAGGTAATAAACTGGCAGGGCAAGCATCGACACAGAGACCACAACGAATACAAGCTTCTTCGACAGGTTTTTTGCCCATCTCTTCTTGGGTAGGGACCAGTAAGCAGTTGCAAATTTTGACTACAGGAACATTGAGATCGGGTAATGTGAAGCCCATTAATGGTCCCCCCATGATCACCATTTGCTCATTTTCAGGCTCAAAGCCAGATTGCTGAAGTAGATGTTTAACTGGCGTACCTAAGCGAGTCCAGAAGTTTCCTGGCTGTTTAATCGCTTCTCCGGTGACCGTGACAACACGTTCAATGAGCGGCTGACCATCAATGACTGCGCGCTTGATAGCGACGGCAGTACCCACGTTTTGCATCAATACGCCAATCTGGGAAGATCGTGCACCTGAAGGAACTTCTTTTCCCGTTAAAATTTTGGTCAACTGTTTTGCACCACCTGATGGGTACTTGGTGGGGATCACTCGGATAAAAATCTGTTTATCTATGGAGGTAAGGGCGCGTTTTAAGGCGCGGATTGCCTCGGGCTTATTATCTTCAATGCCGATTAATACTTGGTCGGGGTTTAACAGGTGTTGCAGAACGCGGCAGCCTTCAATGACTTCTTGAGCATGTTCTTGCATTAAACGGTCATCAGCAGTGATATAAGGTTCACATTCTGCGGCATTGATAATCAACGTTTTAATGGCATCTTTCCCGCCTGCTAGCTTAGAGGCTGTTGGGAAGCCAGCGCCACCTAAACCTGCAATACCTGCTTGCTCAATTTTGTTGAGCAAATCAGCCCGCGAAAGTTGTTGGAAGTCAGGTACGGGTTGTAAAGGAGCCCAAGTATCCAGACCATCTGCTTTAATTTTGACGCAGAGTTCTTTTAATCCTGAAGGATGAGCGGTCACCATAGGTTCAATCGCGGTGATAGTACCGGATGTTGAAGCATGCACAGGCACGGTACGACCTGTACCTTTCGTTAATGGTTGACCTTTAAGAACGGTGTCGCCAATGTTGACGATGAGTTCACCTTCCGGACCTAAATGTTGTTGCAGAGGGATGATTAGCTCATCAGGAACGGAAGCCACACGCATTGGCGTTCTGCTGGATTGTAGTTTCATCTCAGGGGGATGAATACCGCCATCAAAGTCCCAAATATTATCTTTTTTCAACCACTTAAATAAATTAAGCATGGGAACCCTCTTTGGCTGACAATAAGGATTCATCGGTAATATTTTTAACTGGGATGGTGTTTAAATCCCATTTCCAGTTGGCGGTAGTGGTTTTAACTGGCACCATTTCAATACAATCCGTAGGACATGGGGCAACACACAGGTCGCAACCCGTACATAAATCTTCAATCACTGTATGCATGGCACGAGTAGCGCCCACAATGGCATCGACAGGACAAGCTTGGATACACTTTGTGCACCCAATACAATTTTCTTCATCGATGATGGCAACTTTACGAACAGGGTTTTGCGCAGTTTCATCGCCATCAATGGGTTGAGGGTCAACGTTCATCAGCTCAGCAATTTTGAGCATGACTTGCTCGCCGCCGGGGGCGCATTTGTTTATCATTTCCCCGTTGTTGGCTACTGCTTCAGCGTAGGGACGGCAACCTGGATAACTGCATTGCCCGCATTGGCTCTGCGGTAAAATAGCATCCAGTTTTTCAACAATCGGATCTTCCTCAACTTTAAAACGTAATGAGGCATAGCCTAAGATCAGACCAAAGATCAGCCCGAAAACGGCTAATATGCCAATCGCAATCCACAAAGACATCATTAGAATTTCACCAAACCACTAAAGCCCATAAATGCGAGAGACATCAACCCCGCAGTGATCAGACCAATTGACGAACCTTTAAAAGGTGCTGGGACATTTGCTACAGCTAAGCGCTCACGGATGGCGGCAAAGAGAACCATAACAAAAGAGAATCCGACGGCGGCACTAAAGCCATATACCGCAGATTGCAAGAAACCGTGGGATTGATTGATGTTTAATAAAGCAACCCCAAGCACCGCACAGTTAGTGGTGATCAGCGGTAAAAAGATCCCCAATAGGCGGTATAAGGTTGGGCTGGTTTTTCTCACAACCATTTCAGTAAACTGTACTACTACGGCTATCACAAGGATAAAGCTCAGTGTACGTAGATAGACTAGGTCTAGAGGGATTAAGATCAACGTATCGATTAACCACGAGCTTATTGAGGCGAGGGTCATAACGAACGTAGTCGCAAAACCCATACCAATGGCGGTTTCTAGTTTTTTTGATACGCCCATGAATGGGCATAATCCCAAGAATTTAACGAGGACAAAGTTATTGACTAACACTGTCCCAATAAAAAGTAGAAGATAGTCGGTCATTTCATAGCCTGAAGAGAGAAAAAAGCCCAAAAACTGACCACAGTCAGTTTAACGGAGGCTATGATATCAAAGCTATTTTTGTGATGCTTATCGATCTTGTGTGAAAGTCATTTTCACTCGTTTAGACATTTTCAAATAAGGGACAAAAAATCCAGCACCTAATAGTGGCCATGCGAGGATTTGTAGGGCAGTTTGGTCATCAATAGGGGAAAATGCGAATGTTTTTAATCCGATTAACATTAATGCTAATAGCCATAGGGTAAAACGACGGGGAAAATGACGAGAGCGCTTAAACATCAGTTGTGTAACATGTACACTAAAAAGTGACATAGCTAGGCTAATTGCGAAAGACAAATACCACTGTGGGGTAATGAAACTACTCCAATTATCCACCGTGGTGACAATCTCATAAAATTTAATGCAGTACATCACAGTCATGCTACAAGCCGCAAACAATGTCAGCAGTAAATAGCTAGCAGGGGCTAATAACCAGCCGGTAATACGGTCAGTGTTATAAACAGAAGTCATAAGTAGGGATCCGTTATTGCTAAATAATCCTGATAATTAATAATCCTATCATAGATTTATTTGCTAATTGATTCATTCTGATGGTACTTTTTTAAAATAGCAAAATATGCCACTTATGTGAGGTCAATATGCCCAAACCAATTAAAGTCGGGATTGTTGGATATGGTTATGCCAGCAAAACATTTCATGCTCCATTTTTAGCCATGTTAGAAGGATTTGAGCTAACGACTATCTCCAGTAGTGATGCGAGTAAAGTTCATGCGGATTATCCTAATGTTACGGTAGCTAGCTCGCCCGAAGCATTGTTTTCTGATCCTGAAATTGAGCTTGTTGTGATCCCAACGCCGAATGACACTCACTACCCATTAGCCTGCAAAGCGTTAGCTGCGGGTAAGCATGTGGTGGTAGATAAGCCGTTTACTCTTGATGTTAAAGAAGCCGAAGATTTACAGCAACGAGCTGAAAAAGCCGGAAAATTATTATCAATTTACCATAATCGTCGTTGGGATTCAGGGTATCGCACCGTGAAAAAAATCCTGCAAGATGGCTGTTTAGGTGACATTAAATATTATGAATCTCATTTTGACCGTTTTCGTCCAGTGGTGAGACAACGCTGGCGAGAGGCTAATATTCCGGGAGCGGGAATTTGGTACGATCTGGGACCGCATATGATTGACCAAGTGCTGCAATATTTTGGTAAACCGCAAGCGATTACCGTTGATCTGGGGGCTATTCGTCCAGGCGCGGAAGCAGTAGATTATTTCCATGCAATGCTGGATTATGCAGATAAGAAAATCGTATTACATTCAACAACTCTCGCGGCAGCGCCGATGCCAATTTATACCATTCATGGTATGAAAGGGAGTTACGTGAAATATGGGCTAGATACGCAGGAAGATGCGCTAAAAAGTGGTGCTGTTCCACGAGGTGAACATTGGGGAGAAGACCCTAATCTGGGTGTTGTGACGCTGTCACAAGGTGATGATATGGTGAGTCAGTCATGGGCAAATGAGAAAGGCAATTATGGTGGATATTATGAAGCCATTTATGACGCTATTCGTTTCGGTAAGCCAAACCCAGTTACACCAAGCGAAGCCATCGATATTATGAAACTGATTGAAGCCGGTATGCAATCAGCGAAAGAAAAACGGACTATCGAAAATATTTTCTAAGGTTCAACGTTGAAGATAAAGCCAGTGTAAAAACTGGCTTTTTATTTGTGGAAAATCGAATGAATTTATTAGCAAAACTTAAAATAGACTCGTTTCTGTTGATCATGATTGGCGTTGTTATTATCGCCAGTATCTTCCCATGTGAGGGGCAGGTTAAAACTGTTTTCCAGCACTTAACAACCGCAGCGATAGCGCTACTGTTTTTTATGCATGGTGCTAAGTTATCCAGAGAGTCTATCGTTGCAGGGATGGGGCACTGGCGACTTCATTTATTAGTATTTGCCAGCACGTTCATTCTATTTCCTATTATTGGTATTGCATTGCGCTTTATGGTGCCACATTGGATGTCGCCAACGGTGTATATGGGCTTTTTGTATTTATGTGCATTGCCCGCCACCGTTCAATCTGCCATTGCATTCACCTCGGTTGCCGGTGGGAATGTCGCTGCAGCAATTTGCAGTGCTTCAGCCTCCAGTATTTTAGGGGTTTTTCTCTCTCCTGTTTTAGTCGGAGTGTTGATGGACACTGATGGCAGCCAAGCAATGGATACACTCAATGCGATTGGCTCAATTATGCTGCAATTGATGGTGCCATTTATTGTCGGGCATTTATGTCGACCGCTCATCGCTAACTGGATTAATCGCCATAAAAGGTTGGTCAATACCACTGACCGGTCTTCCATTCTACTTGTTGTGTATGTGGCATTTAGCGAAGCGGTGGTTGAGGGGATTTGGCAAACCATTGATGCTTATTCACTGTTTATCATTACGTTAGTTTCTTGTGTTGTATTAGTCGTGGTGATGGTGATTAACGTGATGTCAGCGCGTATTCTTGGGTTTAGCAAAGAAGACGAAATTACGATTCTTTTTTGTGGGTCGAAGAAGAGCTTGGCAAATGGTGTACCCATGGCAAATGTGCTATTTCCAGCCGCAACAGTAGGGATAATTTTGCTGCCATTAATGATTTTTCATCAGATTCAATTAATGGTGTGTGCAGTGATAGCTCAGAAGTACGCTAAACGGCTCGAAAAACACTAAATATCCACTAAGGCAGCGAAAGCTGCCTATATAAAATAACTAATTTAGTTACAACATGCTATGGGTGTTATCATGAAATAGATTAACGACTGAGAAAATTTGAACGTTTTAATGGGTTAAATAGGGCAGAACATGAGTCCTACCCTATAAAAAGATTTATTCGCAGTTAGCAGTTGAATTAACGGTTTGCAGCTTTACGCGCCAATGCCGCTTTCTCGCTATCAGAAAGGAATGCCATGGTGAGTCCATTGCGCTGAGCTTGTTCAATTTCAGCCTGTGTTAGACCCGCTTGCGGTGCAGCAACATTATATTCATAAGGTAACTCGATGCCTTCAACAGCAGGGTCGTCGGTATTAATGGATGCTAAAACACCGTGGGATAAAAAGGTTTTCAACGGGTGCTGAGCCAGTGAAGGGACGGTACTGGTTTGAATATTCGAGGTTAAACAACTTTCAATACCAATGTTATTTTTCGCTAAAAATTCAATGAGCTCAGGATCTTCAATTGCTTTAACCCCATGTCCAATACGTTGAGCGCCTAAATGCTTGATAGCATGCCAAATACTGGCTGCACCTGCCGCTTCACCAGCATGCACGGTAATATTGAGTCCAGTATTACGAGCTTTGGTAAAATGTTCTTCAAATAATGCACCTGGGAATCCCAGTTCATCACCGGCTAAATCAAGGGCACATAATTTATCTCTATGTGCGAGAAGACCCTCTAATTCAATAGCACAGGCCTGCTGCCCAAAAGTACGGCTCAAAATACCAATCAGATTGATTTGAATATCGTATTGACGGCAACCCGCAGCAATACCGTCAATAACTGCACCAACAACGCCTTCAACAGGAAGTTGATGCTTCATTGCCATATAGTAAGGGGAAAAACGTAATTCAGCGTAGTCAATGCCCGCTCTAAAGGCATCTTCCACATTCTCAAATGCGACACGCTTACAGGCATCTAAATCAGCTAATACAGCAACACCCCAATCCAGTTTAGTTAGAAAACCAACTAAATCAGCTTCTTGTCCCATAATTTGCACGTGAGGGCGTAAGGCTTCAATTTCATCTGCGGGGAGTTGGATACGGTGCTGTTGTGCCAAAGAAAGAATGGTTTCTGGGCGAATATTACCATCAAGGTGGCGATGTAAGTCTGTTAAAGGGAGCTGTTTGTTTATCACGATAAATGATCCTTATAGATATTCTGCATCCATTTTGTATGTAATTGAATAAAAATCAATGATAAATAGGCTAAATAGAAACAAAAACGCCAGTCGAGGAGACTGGCGTTTAAGTAATTTATCTTAAGGATAAATTATTGTGCAGCTGGCGCTTCTGCTGGTTGTTCAGCTTCGATTGCTGGCTCAGCAACTTCAGCACCATCAGCAGGTTGAGCTTCTTCTTCGTAGCCCATTTCATCTTCAGGACCAGACATCATTTTCATCTTAGTCAGGAATTCAGCTAAGGTATATTTGTCACCGTTGAAGGTTAGGTCATTACCAGAGAATTTAACGGTCATGGTTAAATCGTTTTCGCTGTCGATCATCCAAGGATGTTTTTTCTCTTTCGCTTTCTCTGCGCGTTGTTCATCAGTCATGAACATTTCTTCGAACGGGTTAGAGAACATATCCGCAGTTAGCATTTGTTGAACACCAGCGAACTCTTCAGTTACTTGTTCTTTAACAACTTTCTTATCTTCCGCAGAAACTGCTGCACCGCCATCTAAGATCATGGCTTGAGTCATTGACTCGATGACCATTGGCTTATTCAGTTTCATGCTGAAATCGAAAGAAGTGATCAGTTGTTTGAACGCTTCATCCACTTTGTTTTGCATTGCTAACGCAGTAATTTCGTCTTGGTTCCACTTGTTGAAAGTAACGCTTAGGTCGATAGAGCTTTGACCTGCTTCGTTTTTCCAATAGAACGGGCTAACAGTAAATACTGGTTTGCTTTTCATCAGCTCAGGCAGAGTTGTGGTCATCATCTGCATTGCGATTTTTTCGCTTGCTTCAGTTGGGTTGCCTGTTGCTAAGCCTTCAGCCAACGCTTTGTTGTATTGCTCAACAAATTGACCTAATGCTTTCGCATCTAATTTTTCGATAGCCACTGTCAGCTCACCAGAACCTAAGTTTTGATCTAATGCTTTAACATCACTGATTTTGTAAGACAGGTTACCTTTAACATCGTCACCATTGATAGAGGTATCACTTGAAACGTTCAAATCTTTGAATGAGAACTTAGTTTCAGGGATATTAACATCAGTATCTGCGATAACGAAAGATTGGGTACCTGTATAGAAGCCATGTTGAGATTTCTTAACATTAGAAACCAGCTTCATGCCTTTCATTGTGATAGTACCTTCTTCTTTAGTGCTGCTGATCACTAAGCTATCAGTCACTAAAGATGCATCAACAGTACTTAAGTCTGAACCAGTTGCAATATCAAACTTAGCGCCGCTAAATGAGAATTTACCATCTTCTTTGGTGTATTCAAGAGGGATCAGCTCGATGCTAGAATCCACGTTTTTGCTGTAACCAATAACAGCAGAACCATGCATGAATGGCTTGCCTTTGGTTGCTTCAAACAGCTCTTTAGTCGCTTTCGTATTTGCTAATTCAACATTAACTGCACCTAATTTAGGCATCAGATTGAACTTAGCTACTTGGGATAATGGCAGTGGACCATGAGAGATATCCGCTTTAAAGACGATGTTTTCGTCAGCAGAAGCGGTTGAGGTAATGATGATGTCAGCTTGAGAAGAGAACACACCACGTTTGTAGTTCTCTAATTTAAAGACAACATCAGCACTTGGATCGTTAGCCGTGATAAACGCGTTTGAATTCGTAATCACTTTATTCAGTTCAGCTTCAACTTTTGAACCTGTATACCATGATGCGCCAGTCCATACTGCGCCCAGAGCAACGATAACACCTACCGCAACTAATGACTTTTTCATTATCAACATCCATCCTTTCAGTGCGCATGAAACGCACTTATGTATAAATAATATAAGTTTTTATTACCCGTTTGGCTGTGTGTACCAACGGCTAAATATAAAATATGACCTAAAAATTAAATACTCGGGCTACTTGGCCATTTCCTTGAATAGAAATGTTATCCTCATAAGCAGGTAAGAAAACAGATTCACCAGAATTCATGTTTAATTCTTGATTACCTGATCGCAATACTAACTTACCTTCAATACAAAACAAAATTGAAGCTGTATGATTAGTTAGGGATAACCCAGAGCAGTCAATAGAATATATTTTAAATGAAAAATCTTCCACTGGGATCTTATATTTCCAGACATTTCCAGATTTTTCGGGAATATTGAACAAATCATCAGCTTTAATTGACTTAAAATCAATATTATCAACGAGTTCTTTTACATCAATATGTTTGCTCGTTAAGCCTGCACGCAAGACGTTATCTGAATTAGCCATCACTTCTAACCCAACACCCTCTAAATAAGCGTGAGGGGTTCTTGCTGCTAAAAACATGGCTTCACCAGGTTGTAATTCAACGATATTTAGCATTAAAGGTGTAAATAAACCATTATCATCTGGATATAAGCTCACCATTTGTTTAATGGAATTCCACGGCTCACCTTGTTTGCTATTCAATGCTGCTTTTAATACACCCAATGCAAGCTCTTTTTGCTCACCAGTCAAATTAAGAATCTGTGCAAATAATTTTTTTAGTTTATCTTCACTTGGGGATTGAACAAAAAATTGAATTTCAGGATGGGCTGCTGCAATAAAGCTAAATAACTCGACAATTTCTGCTATAGGACGAAATGCATTCATTGCTTTAAAGGGGGTTAAAGCATAAATCAGCTCTGGTTTATGATTATTATCCTTATAATTACGGATAGGGGAGTTCAATGGGATCCCTTGTGCATTTTCTTTTTTAAAACCGATTTCCGCATCGTGTTTATTTGGGTGAACCTGAACGGATAATGGCTGAGCTGCGCATAGCACTTTGAATAAATAAGGAAGTCGGCCAAAACGTTCGGCGATATGTTTACCCAATATTTTTTCTGGGTTTTCCTTAATGAAAGCATCTAACGAGATTTTCTGATGTGTTAAGGGTGATATAACCTCAGAACTGGCTTTGGGGTGAGCCCCCATCCAAAGCTCAGCCATTGGTAAATTATCCGGGTTAGGGTAACCATACAGTTCGCTGAGGGCGGTTTTACTTCCCCAATCATAGTGTTGGATTTGGTTCATCATTTTTAGCATATCAAAACTCTCTTTTTGCAAAAATCAACTGATTTCCTTTTTACTACAGCACAATAAGCTCGACCAAGTCTCATAATTGAAATTCAATTTGTGGCATTATACTGCTCGGTTATTTGCTTACCTGCAAGCAGATGATTCTAAAATTAATTATTCTGAATATGTACCTAAGGAGCTAGTAATGGCAGCCACTCGCATTGAAAAAGACTCAATGGGACCAATTGAAGTACCTGCTGACCACTTATGGGGCGCGCAAACGCAGCGTTCTTTAGAACATTTCCGTATCTCTGTAGAGAAAATGCCTGTTGCTCTGATCCACGCATTAGCGGTAACTAAAAAAGCGGCTGCAAGCGTGAATATGGATTTAGGTTTACTGCCAAAAGATCGCGGTGATGCGATTATCGCTGCGGCAGACGAAGTTCTTGCTGGCAAGCATCCAACAGAATTCCCTCTCGCTATCTGGCAAACTGGTTCTGGTACTCAAAGTAACATGAACATGAACGAGGTGCTAGCTAACCGTGGTAGCGAAATCCTCGGTGGACAGCGCGGTAACGACCGTCTAATCCACCCAAATGACGATGTTAACAAGAGCCAAAGCTCTAACGACGTCTTCCCAACAGCAATGCACGTTGCAGCCGTTGTTGCGATTCGTGAACATTTGCTGCCAGAATTAAAAGTTCTGCACAAAACCCTCGATGCGAAAGCAAAAGAATTTAAAGACATTGTTAAAATTGGTCGTACACATCTACAAGATGCGACACCATTAACATTGGGTCAGGAAATCTCAGGTTGGGCGGCAATGTTAGCCCACAACGAAAAACATATTGAAAACGCAGTGCCACATATTTGTGAATTAGCATTAGGCGGTACTGCGGTGGGTACAGGTCTGAATACTCACCCTGAATATGCGGTTCGTGTCGCGAAGAAAATTGCTGAATTAACAGGTCAGCCTTTTGTCACATCACCAAACAAATTTGAAGCATTAGCGACTTGTGATGCTTTAGTGCATGCTCACGGTGCATTGAAAGGTTTAGCGGCATCATTAATGAAGATCGCTAACGATGTTAGATGGTTAGCATCAGGTCCTCGTTGTGGTATTGGCGAAATCTCGATTCCTGAAAACGAACCGGGTAGCTCTATTATGCCAGGTAAAGTTAACCCAACACAGTGTGAAGCATTAACCATGCTGTGTGCCCAGGTCATGGGTAATGATGTTGCTGTGAATATTGGTGGCGCATCAGGTAACTTTGAATTGAACGTATTCCGTCCAATGGTTATCGACAACTTCTTACAATCTATCCGTTTATTAGCAGATGGTATGCGCAGCTTCAACGAGCATTGCGCTGAAGGCATCGAACCAAACCGTGAACGTATCGAAAAATTACTGCACGAATCTCTGATGTTGGTAACAGCGTTAAATACCCACATTGGCTATGATAAAGCAGCAGAAATTGCGAAGAAAGCGCACAAAGAAGGTCTGACTCTGAAAGAATCTGCACTGAAATTGAACTACTTAACTGAAGCTCAATTTAATGAATGGGTTCGTCCTGAAGATATGGTCGGTAGCATGAAATCATAATTATCCATCTCTTGGATAATGAATGTTAAGCCCCTGCATTAGAAATAGTGCAGGGGATTTTTTATCGTTCAATATATAGGTTTAAACGCGGGATCAATAATTCGACGGGTTTTGCTTTTGGGCGATTACGCAGGGCGATGTTATCTTGATGATAATCCGCTAACTCACCAAGCTTGATATCGCTTAATTCTTTATCAATGGCGAAAATCAACAGCGGTGTTGCACAAGGATATTGTGTTTGCTTTTGTGTTTCTTTGTCCCAAACTCGCGCGATAGGTTGAACTTTAACGGGGCGTTGAGTTTTCAATACACAATCATGGGGAAGAGAACGAATTAATTGGATTTCATTTTTTAATTGCAATATCCAGTGCTCACGTTGTAAATGAGAGGGCGTTCTCCCACTTTCTAGGCTCGCCTGTAAGCGATTGAGCATCTCTTCTTGAGTCACTTTGTTGATGACTTTCTTATTTGCCCAACCGAATCGAATGGTATCAGGATCAACAACAGAAGTGAGGGTACGATAGGTATTTAGTGTTAACAAACCATGCAAGCTTTCTCGAATAAATTCAAACCGATGGGCTTCATCAATGTGGGTTACAATCTGCTTTATTTCTATTTTTAGTTGATTGATCTCGAAGAGTAAATGCTGGAAGCGTTTATAGTCTGCCAGAGAGGGCGCAAGACAGATAGCACCAGGTAATCGAATAGCGGCTTTATTGCTCACTAACTCTGATTTTTTATGTATAAATAGCAATGTAAAAAGGTCTATTGCTCGTGTTAGCGCATCTGAACCAGTGTGTTTATCCACTAAGATCGAGCTAACTTCATTATTCTCATCACCTTTTAATGTTTCCGGTAAGCTAAATACAGCGGCTTTAACATTTTGCTGAGTTTGAAGTAATTGGCAAAGAAGGTTGATATTTGACTCAAGTTGATTGAATGAACTCACTAACTGCTGTTTTGACATAACATCCTTAACCTTATATTTAGTTACAACATTCCAATGGCTCGAATAACTAAATTAACATTAACATTTGAGTTTTTCAACACGCTTACTAGTGAACCTAAGGGATAGCCGATAGAGTATTACATACTATCCCTATTGTCTGGTTTACTGACAATTATTATTTATAGTCAATTTCCAAATCAATTACTTGATAAAATGCATTAGTGGTATCATCGATGGTCCAAATACCTAAAACAACATGATAGCCTTGATAATCTTTTGGAAGATGGGCAAGTATGCATCACTAAACTAGGTGGCATTTCGACTTTCTCGAACTTACAAAATGGCGTTAACTCAAATTGGGCGCGGGTTAAAGACTTGCTGGGATCCCAATCTTTACGTGTAATAAAATATTCCCACTTAGTTGTTCGATGAATGGCAGTTAAGCGCCAGAAAAAATCGAAAGTCGAGGTTTCTATTAACATCCGAGTCCAACGAAACGGTTGTTGTGCATCAAGCGGAGAGAAAGAGGCAATATTCGCGCTCGCAATTTTACCGTCTGCAGGACCTTTTAGCGGAAATCCCTTTAAACCTTCAACTGATTGTGGTTCGTATTGAACAGCGCCACAATTTTGGTTGCTTTGCAGTTTACAGAGATAGGCTCGACTGGCAGGATACTCGATGTAGCCATGAGGTAATGCAAAATAGCTATAGCAGAGTAGTAAGGGAAGTAATAATAGTTTTTTCATTCAATATCCTCATCATTGATTAATTTATAGATTTTCTATTAATTATGATGAGGATGTGAATTCTAACCTTTAGCAGGAGTTAATTTATTAAGTTAATTAGGTAACCTAGAAGCGATTAACATTTTGTTTTTAACTTATAAGCAATACCGACGCCGAGTAGCAACAAACTTGCGATAAATAACGCTACGCCATTCCACCCATAGGAAGCCCAGAATAACCCACCTAATGTACCAGCAATACTGGAACCTGCGTAATAACTAAATAAATAGAGTGAGGATGCCTGACCCCGTGCTCGTTTCGCTCGACGTCCAACCCAACTACTGGCGACAGAGTGTCCCGCAAAAAATCCCGTTGTCAGTACAGTCATACCCAGCAATATCACCCAGATATTACTATGTAGGGTCAGAATGACGCCCATCAACATCATCGCAATTGCGGCGATCAGAATTCGTCCAAAGCCGTATTTTTGTGTCAAGCTTCCTGTCTTTGTCGCGCTGTAAGTTCCTGTTAAATAAATAATAGATAAGAAACCCACAACAGATTGACTAAAATTATAAGGCGACTCAAGTAAGCGGTATCCAATGTAGTTATACATCGTTACAAAACCGCCCATTAAAATGAACCCCTCAATGAATAACCACGGTAAACCGGTATCACGCAAATGTAAGTGTAAGTTAACCCAAAGGTTTTTAGGTTTTAATGAGCTGGCTCGGAAATGCTGAGAAGGGGGCAATAATCGCCAAAAACCAATAGCGGCTAACAGTGCCAAGGAGCCTAAAATAACCACAGCAACTCGCCATGAATAATAGTCAGCAATAACGCCTGTCATTAAGCGTCCGCTCATTCCACCAATAGAATTACCACTAATGTAGAGCCCCATGGAAAGTGCAACATAGCTGGGATGTATTTCTTCGCTTAAATAGGTCATCGCCACCGCAGCAACGCCACTAAGGGAAAGTCCCACTAAAGCGCGAGCAATTAGAATTCCTTGCCAACTTTCCATGATTGAACTCATCAAGGTAAAAAGCGCTGCGCAAGTCAGGGAAATCACCATAACATTTTTACGACCAATCGCATCGGAAATAGGTCCAGTGACCAATAATCCTAATGCCATTAATCCAGTACTTAATGATAACGACAAACTCGCGGTAGCCGGTGAAACATTAAAATCAGCCGACAACATTGGCAAAATAGGTTGGACAAAATAGAGCAAGGCGAAGGTCGCAAAACCCACAGTAAAAAATGACAGCGTAACGCGCAGATATAAGGCGTCATCTCGTTGAATATAGTGTTTTTTCGGTGGGGTACTCGTCAAGGCTGCGTTTGGTTTTCCTTGTAAAGATGAACTCGGTGAGAGGCTTTTTGACTGCTGTTCCATGTAAATTCCTTGACGACTAAACGGACTTGATTTCGATCAAAGAATAGAAACTTTCTATTTTTTTGTCTAATATATTAATAATACATAATGATACATTTAAAATATCAATCTGATGAACATTGAATTACGCCATTTACGTTATTTTATTGCCGTTGCCGAAGAGCTGCATTTTGGGCGTGCGGCTGAACGTTTGCACATGTCTCAGCCTCCATTAAGTCAGCAAATTCAAGCTCTTGAAGAAATGGTTAATGCGAAACTATTAGAACGCAATAACCGTAATGTAGCATTAACCCCCGCAGGGGCGATGTTTCTAAAAGAGGCGTACCAAATTTTAGGGCAAGTGGATGCCGCAGCCACAAAGGCGGCTCGAATGGAAAAGGGGGAGCTAGGTGAGCTTTCCATTGGGTTTACCTCAACAACGCCATTTATGCATAAAGTCACCATGAGCTTGCGTCAATATCGAGAAGCTTATCCTGATGTTTCTATTCATATGCATCAGATGAATACGAAGCAACAAATCCCCCCATTAGTGACTGGGCGCATAGACATTGGCATCATGCGCAATACAATATTACCTGAACAATTGGACTATCAATTATTGTTCAGAGAGCCCTTTATGCTTGCCGTCTATGAAGGGCACCCATTATTGGCTTATGAAGAAAATGGTGTGGATATTAAGCAACTTGCTGCTTATCCATTAGTTTTTTTCGAGCGAGAAGTCGGTACAGCGCTGTATGATGAGATAAACCAATTATTAGCATCTGAAGGGATAGTTCCCACTATTTCTCAAGAAGCTGGGGAAGCGATGACTATCTTAGGCTTAGTCTCTGCGGGAATGGGAATTTCAATTATCACGGAATCCTTTACTCGCATGAAAATTGACGGCGTTAGATACCTCAAGCTGGCTAATATTCAAGCCACTTCTGAAGTTTGGCTAGTTTACAATACGCGCAGAACAGCACCTGCGGCAGCGAAAAAACTCACAGAGTTATTATTGCATAACATTGTTGGTGTATAGCCTTGAATGATTAACGCGATTCATATCACGTTTTTTATGTAAATGAAGCCTAATTTTCATTTATATAGGGCATAATCAATTATAATTTATAACGATTTCTGAGTGTTAAGATGACAAACCAAACGGGGAATACTGACCAAATCAAGCAATTAAATACTGGGCTTGTGTACCGAATTATTGCACAACATGGTCCTATTTCCCGTATTGCGCTATCAAAACAATCTCAACTAGCACCTGCAAGCATCACCAAAATCACGCGTGAATTGATGGATGCACATTTAATTCAAGAACGTGAGTTTCCCGTTTTAGGCTTAAGAGGTCGTCCCGCTGTTGGATTAGTGATAGAAAGTGAAGGCTGGCAATTTTTAGCCATTCGAATCGAAGATCAGCAGGCGATTATTTCGTTAAAAGAAATTAATGCTAAAACATTGGCGGAGCAATGCTACCCCTTTAATGTAAAAGATAACCAACAATTTAGTGATCGGTTATCGGAACTCATCAGCCTTTTTTTCGAAGAGAATCAAGCTTATTTAGAAAGAGTTACTGCGATCAGTATTTTACTGGATGGTATTCTAGATTCTTATTCAGGAGTTATCTATAAACTCGCGCATAGCGACGTTCATGAATTAGCCATTGGCGAAATATTGACAGAGAAAACAGGATTACCTGTCTATCTTTATCCGCCAGTTAATGCTTTGGCCTTAGCTGATCATTTAAAATACTCTGAGACTCGAACATCCAAAAATATTATTTATCTACAAATTCAAGATGTCGTTAATATCGCAGTGATGAATCATGGTTATTCATTAGATGTCATGACTCGGCAGCCCAACTTATTTGCCCATACTCAAATTGACCTATCACAAACTCAATCCTGTTATTGTGGTGGTAAAGGCTGCTTAGAAACGCTGATTTCAATTCCAGCAATCATCCAGCAAGCAAAGGAATTACTTGCAGATTATCCTGAGTCAGTATTACATAAAGAAAATATTAGTATTAACACAATTAGCCAAGGCGCAGTAGAGAATGACCCATTATGTAAGTCATTACTTGATAATGCGGCTCAACGACTTGCTTATCCATTAGCAATGATAATTAATTTATGCGGTTCTGAATTAATTTTGATCAATTCGCCATTAAATGATGAACACCATTATTGGTTCACTCGGGTACAACACTTTGTTACGTTATACGGTAACCCACGCTATAGTTCAAAATTAATATTTGAAAAATCAGCCAGTTCAATTAAAGAGTGTGAAACTGCGCTAATCCAAAATGCGCTGTATAACGGCTCATTGTTGTTGCAATTACTGCAAGGCTAATACAATTTGATAAACTTCTCATTATCTTACACAAAATTGAGCTAACGCAAACTTATCATTTCCCCATTCCCATAAACTGAATTCATATCATTTTTATAGCATTTTGCTGATCACAGTCTGTCACTTCAGGATAGAACAACCATGAACAATCTATTTATTACCGGGACAGATACAGATGTCGGGAAGACGGTATCAACGCTAGCAATATTACAAGCACTGAATAATCAAGGTATTAAAGCTGTAGGATATAAACCTATTGCAGATCAATGTATCGATACACCGGAAGGAAAGCGCAATAAGGATGCACTTCTTATTCATCGTGTATCACAAGATCTTGTCTCATATGATGAAGTTAATCCTGTCAGACTGGGTGATAATTATAGCCATGAGAACAGTATCGATTTTACTAAAATCAATAAAGGGCTAGATCACCTCCATGAGCACAGTGATATGGTTGTCATCGAGGGGAACGGAGGTTGGCGCTATCTTCTTGATGATAATACTTTTTATGCCGATTGGTTAAAAAAACAATCCGTCGGTGTGATTTTAGTGGTTGGTATTCAACACGGGTGCGTCAATCATGCGTTATTAACGGCAGAAGCAATCCGTGCTGATGGATTACCTCTTGTTGGCTGGCTCGCAAATAGAATTAACCCAGGTCTAGCGCATTACGCCCAAATAATTCAGCGCATGCAACAGCACATTAATGCACCATTATTGGGAGAGATCCCTTATTTGTTGCGCCCTGAAGAAAAAGAATTAGGGCACTATTTGGATGGGGAAAAACTGCAAGAATTTGTCTCCGTACCGGTTCTTTAAACTTTATTCTTCCTAATTAAAGGGCGCAGATAGCGCCCTTTAATATGCGGATTGGAATATACTTTCTATTATGGATTGATAATCGGACGTCCTGAATTCACATCTAGACAACGCTGAGTATTGGGTTCCCAATAGGCATTAAGATTCAAGCTTTTCTCGCATTTATCTTTTGCATCGAATGCAGCATCAATTTTATCAAACTCTTTTTCAGTACGGCGGTTCACTTTAGAACGTAGCATTTTAGTTTCATCCCACTGTTCTTTATCTTGGCGCGCCTGTTCTTTATTCAACGGGTCATTACTACCATTACCAACAGAAACACAAGTGCTACCCGCAGCGCATGATGTATTTGCTGCTTGCGCCGCATTAACCCACATCAAAGGAAGGCAGAAGCAAATTGCAGCCAGACCATTTTTGATAAATTTTTGTGACGTGCTCATGTAATTTCCTTTTGTTTCAATACTCAATATATAACCAGAGTATAGCTAAAAAATAATAATGCCGTCTTTATAGAATAGTACGAAATTTTATTATTGTTTATGTACGGTTAAACCTGCAAATGTTTGGCACACGGGCATTAATTCCAATGTGTTTACATTCATATGAACAGGCAGCGTCGCAACCCAATAAACTGTCTCGGCGATATCATCAGCGGTAAGGGCATCGGCACCTTTATAGGTATTTGTGACTTTCTCGTCATCACCTTTAAAACGAACATTTGAGAACTCAGTCCCGCCCACTAATCCAGGCTCAATATCTGTCACTCGAATTTTTTTACCCACTAAATCTGCACGTAATCCTAATGAGAATTGCTTCACAAATGCTTTAGTTGCACCGTATACATTACCGCCTTTATAGGGCCAAGATGCTGCGGTCGAACCAATATTAATAATATGTCCGTGGTTTTTTTCTACCATACCTTGCAAAACTTCATAAGTCATATTGACCAAACCTTTGGTGTTCGTATTGATCATGGTTTCCCAGTCATCAGGATTAGCATTAAATGCAGGTTCCAGACCCAATGCAAGCCCTGCATTGTTAACCAAAAGGTCGATATTTTTGAGATGAGTAGGGAGGTTTGCAATGGCGTATTGAATGGCTTTTCTATCTTGAACATCTAATGTTAATGGGTAAAACTTATCTCCCAATTCTTGATGTAAAGCATTCAATCTCTCGGTTCTACGTCCAGTGCCAATCACTGTGAAATTATGTTGAATAAATTTACGGGCGATGGCTTCACCAAACCCTGATGTTGCGCCAGTTACGAGAATAATCATTAGGTACCTCAGGTCGTTATCGTTGTTTATTTTGAGTCATTCTAACTTTATAGCTCAGGCTCTTCCCAGAACCTTACGCATACTAGAATACCATCTTTTTTTTAAAGAAGTAGTAGCTCTATGAATATAGGATTATCTGCAAATTTATTATACTTCAAGGAGTTGGTTATGGCTGAAATTAATGCTTCACAATATTTTATTAGCCCTAGAAATGGCGTGAATCCTAAATCATATATTGGTGTTGAGTATGGTTTATATAAGTATCATATTGATAAGGATCAGATTAATAATCATATCAATAATATCCATAACACCCACCTAAAATTAGATGGGATTCATGGTTTAACCGTTTTTGGTGATAGCTTATCTGATACTGGCAATATGTATGAAAAGACCCATAAAATATTTCCCTCTACAAATCAACACTATAAAGGACGTTTTACTAATGGGTTTACCTGGGTTGATAGTTTAGCCCGTCCAAATGGTCTATTTTCTCGCTGTGTAAATAAAGCAATGGGAGGAGCTGTTATAGGAAGTTACAAGCTAAAAGATGGATTCAAATCATCAGTCATGTCTTGCCTAAAGAAACAAATTTCTGAAACTGAGATTAATAGTGATGATTTAGTCATTGTCTTTGCTGGCGCTAACGATTATATGACGCTACATAAATATGACACAGGAAAAGTCGAGACAGATCAACTGACAAACCTTAAAACTTTAATAAGTAAAGGGGCTAAAAATATTGTGGTCGTTGGTACTCCCGATATGTCATCAACCCCTGCAGCAGCACGGCGTTCTCACCAACGACAAACTGAATTAGCAGTACTAACAGATACTCATAATGCTAGAACGAAATTGATGATTGAAAAACTAAATTCTCGCAATAAAAACAGCGATATTCACATTCATTACTTTGATATTGGTGAAAAGATGAAAGTCATCATAAATGAAGCTAATCAAATTTCTGATTACAACACCAAAGAAAGCTTCTATAAGAAATGGTATATCAAACTATTTAAAAATAAAAAAATGGTAATTAATCATAAATATATTTTTAATGACAAAGTACATCCCTCACAAGAAGTACAATTTATTCTTGCTTATGAAATGGAAAAATTTATCAAATCAAAGTTTGCATAAGCGATAGAAAATGAACACCAAGGAAGGGAGCACCATTTTTACACTTATGTTAAGTGGCATAATATTGAGTTGAATAAGCAAAGTGCTATATACACCTTGCTTATTCCGTTAACTACAGCCCATTAATTTGCTTATTTTTAGGGTACTTCAGTGTGTAACTTAATGGTAATTCAACAGCTTCTTGAGGTTTAAGCGTTAAATCCCACTCAATTTTGTTTTCTTTCTCATCCAATTTTCCACCTGTGAATTCAGGATTAAGTACCTTAATATCCGTATCGCGGCTGATAGGCAATTGGTCATAAACAGACAATTTAATGTCATTATTCCGTGTGTTACGTACTTTAATTAAGAAACTTTCTTTTTGTTCAACGCTAGACCCCATAAATGAGGGCTTGTTACGTACACTGGCATTGTTAACTCGAGAAATTTGAATATTATCATCCACGCCAAATGGAATATCCAATGTCTCGGTTAATTGATTGGAGTTGACATAAAAATTCCCCACATAGCTATTCATAAAATAGATATTGGCGGGACCATTAAGTAAATTCAGCCTATCCCAATCATCAATCTGCCCCTGCAAATAGACCTCTTCAGCAATTTTAGGTGTGGACGTATAACGATACTTTGCATCCACATCCGCTTGTTTGATCGTAATGGATTTTGCTTTAGGCGCAGAGGCTAGGCTGAATGGCAATGCAATGTCATAGCTAAGATTGACGCCATTAGTATTTGTCGAGACGTAGTTTGCCATACCAGGGCTACGTTTTTTTACTGCGGAAATTTCAGCAACGGGGGCTGCGGGCATCGCCATATCCATGGAGGCTGACATTTTGTTATTCGCATAGCTTTGATTGTATTCATCATAGATAGACAATAGCCACGGCGTTAAAAATGGCGGGGTGATATTGCGAGTTGGGTTGGCAGAGGAAAGGGTGAGTTTTACCTTATCCCAATCCAGTCCCGTATTTTGGATAACGTCAGCTTTGTAAGTAATATTGATTGGTTTATCAATACTTTTTGCACGAATATCGTAACTCGGTGACCAGCCAGCATCAGGAGTCACGTACGACACTTGCATGTTGCTGGTCAGGTTCTTGGGCGTTTCGATATTCAGCACAATTTGAGTTTGCTCGCCAATATTACTGGGAATATTCTCCTCAAATTGAGTTTGTAAGAGTCCTTGTTTTTCTGTCAATGCTTCAATCTGTTGTTGATATGCTAGGTTTTCCCCCAAGATAGTGGACATCTGTTTACGGATAAATTCCAGCTTAGAGGCGGATTGTTCGAGGGATAGTGCCGTCGTTTCCCCAAAAAAACGTTGGTCTTTTAGTAAGGCAAGTTGATCATCGCCTACTTTTATCTTGATATTGAGTTCCGCTATTTGTGTTGTTATTGCCTCTATTTGTGCTTTTAAGTTTGCCGCTTCTCCCGAATAAACTGGATCTACCGCCACGGTTTGCACATCAATAGAACGAATTAAAACATCATCATTGTCTAAGCTAATTGAGAGACTTTTTTGGTCAATATGGTCCGCAACATGCGTAAAAATGATCTGACTTTCACCTTGTGGCAAATTTACGGTTGCACTATTTGTTAACTCTGCACCACGTAAAAAGACAGTAGCTTGATTTAATTTAAGGGGATGAAGGACAGGCGTAGATTCAGCAAATGCTTGCCATGACGCTAACGCCGAAACGAATAAAATCCCTTTAGTGAATTTATGTATGACAAACATGCGAATACCCCATGACTTAAATAAATATATTTTATAAATCATATTGGATTTTGATTCGCGGAGATAACAGAATAAGCCTAAAGTACAGTGATTATCCTAACCGTTATTCGTAACGGACCTTTTTGAAATGATTTTTAACTTCAATGGGTTACTTAAAAAAGGGGGGAGATAGTAGGGTTATCAGCATATTAAAATGTCATTCGGTTCAATTATACGAAAGATGTAGCAGCAACTTTTGGTAACCGAGTGACTTGAGATAGAACACCCGCAAACAGGTGTTCTATCTTGTCAGTCTGATACCACTTATTCGTCGAAATACCAATATCCCTGATTGATAAATTCTGTTAACTCCGCAACAAAAATTGGGTTCTCCAGTGCTTCACCGAGTTCATTTATTCCGGCTTCTGTAAACTGGCACAATGCGTCGGCAGCCTTTATTTCTGTGGTATTCCAACCTTCTGAATTAACGAAGAAATGATCTCCGATTCTCATAACACGTAGCCCGCTCAGTCGTATCAGTTTTTCACCGGCATTTAGAGCGCTCAGTACTTCTTCCGGCTGATACACCGGTTCAACAGGCGCAATATCCAGTTCATGGCGTGGAGTGGTTGCAAAACGACCTAACCATTGTTCAAAATCACCAGGCTTGCTGATCATTTCAATCATCATAGCTCGTAGGCGTTCCACCTCATGAATCTCCATGGTTCCCGCATTTTTGGTCACTTTCAGGTCAGGGTCGCCATAATTTATCCCACCCAGATCCTGTTCTAGCGCATAGTCTGCAAAACTGCTCAGCAGATCGCGTCCGGTCGGACCGCGAAAGCCGACAGAATAGTTCATGGTATCTTCAAAGGTGAAACCATCGTGAGGAAATCCAGGCGGGATGTACAGAATATCTCCCGGTGCCATTTCCACGTCAATAATCGGTTCAAATGGCTCGACATGCAATAATGCCGGATGTGCGCAGAACTGACGCATGGGAAGGGCGTCACCCACGCGCCAGCGGCGACGTCCCATTCCTTGGATGATGAATACATCATAATTATCAATGTGCGGTCCAACACCACCGCCAGGCACCGAATAAGAAATCATCAAATCATCTAGACGCCACTCAGGTAGTACCCGAAACGGTTTGACCAGTTCAGCGGCCGGCATATGCCAATGGTTAACAGCTTGCACTAGCAGTGACCATCCTTTTTCGCCTAGTTCGCTGTAGTCCTCAAACGGACCGTGACTCGCTTCCCATTTATTGTCAATAAAGCTGACTAGGCGGCTGTCAACTTCCGGTTCCATCGCCAAACCAGCGAGTTCATCCGGAGTGATCGGGTCGACAAAATCAGGAAATGCATTTTTCAATACAACGGGTTTTTTCTGCCAGTATTTTTCTAAAAATTCAGGCCAGTTAAGATTTAGTTTGTTAACCATGTGACCACATCTATATGAGTAAATAAGCCTGTCATTATAGAATTAATACACTGTCATATTTTTGTTTGGCATCAAACGTCGGTTAATAACTTTTGAGGGAATATCTGAAGCATGGGAACTAACAGATGCCATCAGTAGATTGTAGGAATCACTTCAAAACAAAAGATTTATAAGGTCGAGCTGAGTTTATAGCTGAAAAAGAACCAACACGATTAACCAGCCAGAACACTGGATTTCTTTATTTCATACATAGATTCGCATAATGTATATTATGTTAAATGACATAAATGGGATTAAATATCGATGACTGAGAACATATTATGGTGCACCCCTTTCTTTTATCTTCCATGATCTAAAAGTCCAAACACCTGATAGTCAACCTTGTATAAGCTGACTTTTATTTCATGACCAATATTGTATCGATTGCCTCTATCTTTTATTTCTTGTAATCTTCGCAAACTTTAAAAATATGAAGCATCCGTTAAGGTAATAAAAATGAATGAGCGCCTTTCTAAAGATCCCTTGCATGGAATTACACTTGAAATGCAAGTAACCGCATTGGTAAACCACTATGGATGGTCACAACTAGGCCGTATTATCAAAATTAATTGTTTCAACAAAGACCCGAGTATTAAATCCAGTTTAAAGTTCCTTCGTAGAACGCCGTGGGCACGGACTGAAGTTGAAGCTCTCTATCTTGATATGCTAGAAGATGATTCTATTGAAGAAGCTCAATTGCCTTCCACTGATCCATGGGAAAATCACCGCAAATAGCCGTAGAGATCCCAATGTGTTGACAGCTTAATTATGTCTAACGTCACGCTCACCTATAATTTTAACTAAACGTAATAAATAACCGTCAGGATCTTGTACTAAAAATTGAATTTGCCCATGCTCAATATCATCCGCTTGGTACCAAACTTCTTGTGGCTCAGAAAATAGTGATATCTTTGCTTCTTTTAATGAAGCCAAAATGGGTTCAATTTCATCGACTTCAATTTGAAAATTAATACCTCGACCAAATGGAGTTTCTAATGGTGCCGTAACCCATTGTTCTTCTTGAAACTCTTCTAACATAAACTGAACACCATCGCGTTCTAAATAGCAAAAACGCTCCTTTTTTCTTGCATATAAAACAGAAAATCCGAGCATCTCTACCCAAAAATTAAGGCTCTTATCTAAGTGACTAACGATAAGTTCAGGAACAAGTTTATTCCAGCTAATCATAATATTGATGCCCTATTCTATCCATTCTACTAGTTCATCAACCTGCGAATGAGAAGTTACAAAAACTCAAACAAGGATTAATACACGTTGAACAGTGTACAGCAGAGAATCACTTACAGTGCCCTAAATTCCAGAAAATTTTATCCGTAAGCTTAAAACACAATATCGCAAAGCTGACTAAAAACACCCCTTGACTTAAAGTTAACTTGAAGTTGTATCATCCGGCATATTCATTTTTACCCTCTACTTTGACTTGTTTTAATAAACAGTAAGGAATGATTATGCCTCGTTCTGTTTTTTGGCTTGCTGCCGCTTTGGCGCTATTTACGACAGGAAATGCACTGGTATTATCTGTCGCCGTTTTAGTCGGTTCACAACTTTCTGCCGACCCTGCCTACGCGACAGTCCCGCTTCTCGCACAATATATTGGACTAATTCTTACCTCCGTTCCCATGGCACACTTTATGATGCAATTTGGTCGGCGGTCAGGATTTATTCTTGGAAATATGGGGGGATTAGCTGGCGCATTATTTGCCATTATTGGTGTTTATACGCAAAGTTTACTGCTTTTCTCTATTGGCACATTTTTTACCGGTATTGCTATCGGTACAGCTCAGCAATACCGATTTGTCGCATTAGAAGAAACGCCTATTTCATTACGTTCAAAAGCCATTGGCTTAACCATGAGTGGTGGAATTATCGCTGTATTAATTGTTCCATCACTTGCCGTTTCAACTCGAACAATAATCGCCAATTACCCATTTATGGGCACTTTTGGTGCCCTGTCCATTATCTATATTCTTGCATTTATTCTGTTACTATTTTTACCGTTAAAACCGCACCAAGTTCAAATAAAAACAGAGTATACCTTGGTACATCGCTCATATCTGCAGCTATATTCTCAACCACTATTACGGTTAATTGCTGTAGTCAGTGCCATGGGTTATGCCTTAGTCGTATATATGGTCGGAACATTTCCATTGGCAATGAAAGCTCAAGGATTTGATTTCGCGGCTATCACCTTTGTATTTCAGTGTCATATATTAGGTATGTTTGCCCCTTCATTTTTTACAGGGCAGCTTATTAGTTGTTTTGGTGTAAAAACCTTCGTTTGGTTGGGAGCAATGTGTTTAGTCATTGCCAATATTATTGGTTTCACTGGCTCTAGTTACGCACATTTTTTATTCACAATGACGCTGGTAGGATTAGCCTGGAACTTTATTTTAATCAGCACTACGCATTTATTACCAAAAACTTACCATGAGCATGAAAGAGCCAAAGTTCAGGGTGCAACAGATTTCCTGATTTTTGGTTTTGGCTCTTTTGGTAGTCTAATTGCAGGATTTGCTTTTTATTTTATGGGATGGGACTTCGTTAATATCATGGGATTAGCTATAGGAGTTGGCATTATTATAGCGATGGGATTATTACGAAACAGCCTGAATGAAAAATCGTTCAGTTAACCATCATTAATTAATGGCAGTCATATTCTATTTATGACTGCCATCACAATGACAGCTCACCAACAATATCTTCCTTTTAACCGTAGCATCCTCCTGCATAACTCGCTTATTTTGCTGTTACTGTCTAACAATCTTAATAATTTTGTTTTTTTTCCATCCGTTTATATATCATCCAAAGAGAGAGTCATAAATATGAACCATTACATTGGATAACCCGATGAGTTCATCTGTAGCACTCGAACGGGTAAATTACAGCGCATTATCGATCGCCGTACATATGTGACGAAGAAGAGTAGAAGATGATTATCAGACGCTTTCAAGTCACCGATGCCAATGAAATCAGCGCTCTCTTTCGTGAGGTATACGCTGAACACTATGTTTATTCTGATCTTTATGTTCTAGCAATGATCACTTGGCGTAATACACAACACGATTGGTACAGTGCTGTCGCAGTAATAAATAATAAGATTATCGGACACTCAGCCTTAAGGCGGGAGAATAACCACGCCACTTGTGCAGAGTTGGCGATGATTGTTATCCATCCCATGGTCCAGCATCGTGGTATAGCATTCAAACTTGGCAAGTACCTATATGATGAAGCACATAAGCAGCAATTAACAACACTCACTATTAAAATGGTATGTAGCCATTCTCGTTCACAGCAGTTGGCAATAAATCTAGGTTTCCATACGACAGCTCTTTTACGGGATTATGTAAGCTCACCATTTGAATCGGATCATTTTGAGAGCGTTGTTGTCGGTGTTCAGGCTTTACAATCTAGACCCGTGCCAACATTAGGTAAGATGAACGGACAACCAAATACACTTTCATTACTGAGTGTTCCATTCAGTAACAAATCACCGTCTTCCATCGAGTCAACCCCACACGCGTTCCCGATAGAAATAACTGATGTTAATACGCGTATAAACGTCATTATTCATCAAGTAACCAGTATTCTGTTATTACCGTTCAAACAATGACTTAGCGATATAATTTGCGAGTAATCACATTTAGTTCAGTTTAATCGACTTATTGAATAATTCTCATTTAATTTTTGATTGCCTGAATTAGTAACTTACATTGATAATATGTGCGATTTATTTCTTATCTATGCATAAAATCAACTAATTTATACGCTTTTTAAAGGATTTTTATATGAAATACAATAAATTAGCAACACTTATCACAATTCTAGCCGTCACCGGTTCAGCGAATGCCGCCGAAGTGTATAACAAAGATGGCAATAAATTTGATGTTTACGGACAAATTGACGTACGTCACTATATTGCAGACTCGAAAAGTGGTGAGGATGGTGATGATTCACGCGTTCGTTTAGGGTTCCGTGGTGACACCCAAATCAACGATCAACTCACTGGCTATGGTCGCTATGAGTGGGAAACACCAACCAATAAATCTGAGAGTGACAATGAAAACCAAAATCGCTTAGCCTATGCAGGGTTAAAGTTTGCTGATTTTGGTTCACTGGATTATGGTCGTAACTATGGTGTGATTTACGATACTAATGCTTGGACCGATGTTCTGCCTTTATGGGGTGCAGACACCATGGATCAAGAAGATAACTTCATGACAGGTCGTAACCGTAATCTACTCACTTACCGTAATAATAATATGTTCGGTTATGTTGATGGATTAAGTTTTGCCCTGCAATACCAAGGAAAAAATGGCGATCAAAACAAATCTTCAGGCGATGATGCATTACAAAACAACGGTGATGGTTACGGCTTTTCAACCGCTTATGAATTAGGTTACGGCGTCACGTTGGGTGGTGGCTATGCCAATTCAACGCGTACTCCTGGACAACGTGATGGCTCAGTTGGCGCAACCGGTAAACGAGCGGAAGTTTGGAATGTCGGTGGTAAATTTGAATGGGAAGATTTCTACCTCGCCGCAATGTATGGTCAAGCGCTGAATACAACCCGTTATGGTCATGATGATGCAGAGGCTGTTGCGAATAAATCAGAAAACTTAGAAGTTGTAGCGACTTATACTTTAGATTTTGGTCTAACCCCTTCTATTGGCTATAACCAATCTAAAGGGAAAGATTTGGGTGATTACGGTAGCAAATATTTAGTTAAATATTTGGCTGTTGGTGCCGCTTATGATTTCAATAACAACATGTCTGCCGTGATTGATTACAAAATTAACTTACTCAATAAAAATGATTTTACGCGTGATCACGATATCAACACTGATAACGTATTAGGTCTTGGTTTAGTGTACCAATTCTAATTAGTCGTCTGTCGAAAGTGGCGCTATCTTCAATATCAAAGATAGCGCCATTTTTTTAGTTACCTTGCTTTAAATACTCGTCGTCTTCAAGCACCCAAAGAGGCTCAATATCGCTGTCTTTCTTAATCACCAAAGAAGGATCTGAACGCAAACATGCGCCACCATAATGCCCGCCAACTGTGAAGGTACACACTTGAATATAACGGTCAGCAACTTTAGGCAAACACCACAGTTGTTGATAAACGTTCTCTTGATAGGCAAATTGACCACACGTTTCATCAAGAACTTCATCTTGATGATCCACCAAGCCAATATTGTTACCACAACGCCCCGCTATCGGTTTCACGGCATAACCGGTTTGACGTAACTCATCGTTAATTTCAAAGTCGGTATCTAATAAATATGGGTGATGCGGAAACAGAGACCATAAAATAGGCAAAATAGCTTTATTACCAGGGATCACGGTCCATAACGGTTCGAAAACACAAATTTCTGGGCGCAACAACACATCAATCAATCGAACATCATTATGGTGAGGGTGCCCTGTTCGGATAGGCAAACCCGAGAATTTAATATCGTTCTCACTTTCTTGGCGTAATTGTTCCAACGCAGTTTCCCATGCCCATGTTTTCCATACGCATTGAAGTATTCGCCCATCACCATCCACAACTTGACCCGTTTCATTCCAGACTAATTCGTCTAAACCATGAATAATCTTGCATTCAAATCCTGCAGCAATGATCGATTGAGCCATAAACAGTGCGTGATAGTCCTCTTCATTGTCTTTATCCTGCATGATATGAATAAAGGGTTTTGCTGTTGTATGCTTCCAAGTATCTGTGAGCAATTCTTGCAAGCGCTCACCGGGATTCCATCCTGTGCTTATCCCACTGATTTTTGACCATTTATCAATGATTAATCCAGTTTCTGTATGACAAGATGCTGAGTCCGCATTGTATTCATACACTTTCAGTCCTCGCTGATCCATACAAAAATCAAGTCGCCCCGTTACCATGTCATGCCTTCTATTTTGCCATGACAAACGTAAACGAGGCCAAAGGATTTCAGGAATATTAAATAATTTCAAAAGATTATCATCTTTCAAAACTTTTTCAGTTGCATGTAAATACATCAAGTGAACTTCGTTTGTCGCTTGCATCAATTGGTTTTCAGCGGTACTTGAAATCGTGAAATACTCGTGCGGATCGGCACTAATCTTATGACCGTGATTCGCCTTAACATACGCTAATTCGATAGGGTTAGATTCATCTAACCAATTCTGATTGAAATTAATTTGGCTATCTACTCTAGCAGCATGCAACTTCATTAATTGGGGATCAATCTCAGGCTCTTCATAGGCATACTGGTCATTATCCGTCTGTACCATCCAACCGAGGATTGTGGTATCTGTGAATGTGTCAGATAACGTATAGATTCCGTCATCAAACGTTAACGGAAGTTCGCGAGTCCATTGTTGCCCCACAGGTAGTTTATGGTGCAAAACATTTTGCTCCACAACTCTCACTTTGTTGTCAAAAACTTTTGTAATAACAGCGACATGCCCAGTATGTTGAAATTCGCCGCCCTCATCCCAAATCAACAAACTCCCCGCGGAAGGCTTCATGCGACTGCCATTTTTATAGGCGCGTAATGGCAAAATACCATCGTCTACCACATGGCGTAAAAAGCGTAATGCGAAAATTTCATACGCCATCCCGACATCCGTGAATACGACGCCATAGTTGAGGTAAAGAAAGCGGCGGGCAAACTCAACACATTGCCATTTATAGCCCATGTACTCATTATTGATATAGCTGCGAAAAGAGATATCTTCTTGCTTTTCGAGATCAGGAATAGAGCTGTAATCTGATGAATAAATCGCAACACCACCAGGGGCATAGCCAAGTAAAGTACCAAACGGTTCATGTTCTTCTGTCTTGCTCAGAGTCATATTACAGCCCCACTGATATTATTTAAATTGCAATTATAAGAATGCTAATAATCAGTATACGCCTGTAATATTTAAAAAACTTGGCTTTTTTTATGGCATAAAAAAAGCACTTACCAGTAAGTGCTCATCGAGTGAATATGGGATGGAATACTAAAATTTTGCTAGCGATGACCTCGAGTATGGTTATTCGATGACCAGTTGTATGTCGCAGAACTTTCACTTACACGTTCTTTTTTCTTTTGGGTTCTTTTTGCTTTCACTTCTTTTTCAACTTCAGCTGATATTTCAGTAATGATCTGTTTTCTGACTTTGTTCTCTTCTGAATTGGTTAAATCACGCCCTACACTTTTACGCTCTTGAGCTAACCGTTGTCTCACCCGCATTTTTTGAGTTTCAGTCATTTCTTGCAGCGTTAGTATTTTCATGTCATTACCCCTTCGAAAGTTGAAAGACGACTTTCAATATAGCACTCCATTCTCTTTTCGTCCCAGATAAGGTGCCATCCTGCCTATTTAGGAGTATAGTAGCCTTCATTGAAATCTGAATTGATATGAATCATTTTATTTATTATGGAATTAGCGCTATCCACTCTTGAAATTCGCCAGATCCTCGCTTCTGACACCCCAATTATTGATGTTCGTGCTCCTATTGAGTTTAAACAAGGTGCCATGCCATCTGCACTCAATTTACCGTTAATGAATGACGAGGAACGTGCTGCTGTAGGTACGTGCTATAAACAAAAAGGTTCAAAAAAAGCCGTCGAGTTAGGTCATCAATTAGTATCTGGAGAAGTGCGAGAAAACCGAATTAATGCTTGGAAAGCAGTGTGCCAACAACACCCTGAGGGCTATCTTTGTTGTGCTCGTGGTGGAATGCGTTCGCATATAGCACAACAATGGCTAAAAGACGCCGGTATAGACTACCCACTCATCAATGGAGGGTATAAAAATTTGCGCCAAACCACCCTTGATGCCATTGATGAATTAGCACTGCGCCCAATACTATTAATTGGTGGCTGTACGGGGAATGGAAAAACATTATTGGTCCAAAGCTTCGATAATGGAATTGATCTCGAAGGGATTGCTCATCATCGCGGCTCCTCTTTTGGCCGTACATTAGAAACCCAGTTTTCACAAGCCACGTTCGAGAACCATCTAGCGGTTTCTATGTTAAAAAAAGCCCCCAAGCACAACCGATGGATAGTAGAAGATGAAGGTCGTGCGATTGGTGTTAACAGCCTGCCTGATTCACTACGTCGAGCAATGGAAACCGCAACCATCGCTGTTGTTGAAGATCCTTTTGAGCGGCGCATTGAAAGGTTAAAAGAAGAATACTTTGACCGAATGACCCATGATTTTTTGACTGCATTCGGTGAAGAACAAGGTTGGATTGCCTACAGTGAATATTTACATCATGGATTGTATGCGATACGTAAACGTTTAGGCTCCCAACGAGCCATTGAGCTAACAAAATTACTCGATGAGGCTTTAATCGCTCAGCGCCAAACCGAAAAAACTGATGTCCATTTTTCGTGGCTAACCCCGCTTCTCCATGAATATTATGACCCGATGTATCGTTATCAATTGAGTAAAAAATTGGATCGAGTGGTATTCAAAGGGACATATGACGAAGTCTCTGAATGGGTCAAACTGACCGCCAACGAGGAATGTCCCCTTCCATCATATAAATAACCTTCGCCATTTTTTTAGATATTGGTGATTTTCCATGCATAACATTGCTTTTTGCAAGTTACTTAATAACCGTTTGGTATGTTAGCTGTGAATATATCAACACATATAATTAACTCTGGAAGAAAACAATGTCTACTATTAATACTAATACTCAATCAACTCAATACATACAGACCCTTTCTAAGCAAGCACTTAGTGAGAAAAAACAAACGCTCACCAACCAGCTTAAAGTAATTAATAATACAATTGAAAGCCATGAAAGTCTGTTTTGTGAACAACAACAAAAGATTAAACATATACAACAGAGAATATTTCCTAAATTGACAAAAATATCCGATCAGTATGGCAGTGATAGCATGATTCGTATCAAAAATAAGCAAATTCGCGAGCAGCCAAGTAACAGCTTTTTAAAAAAACTCTTTTTTGGTAACCGTTATAAATCAGAGTTAAAGATTGCGGCTGAAATGGTGAATAGCAAAAAGAGCCATATTACAGCCTCTGAATTGAGTAACTATCTCGATCAGAAAATATCTAAATATGAAACAAAAAATAATGAATTAACACAGACAATATGCTCTGAGAAGAAGAGTCTTCCTTCAATTAAAAAAGAACTCACACAAATTAATGATCAATTGAAAAAGATTCAATTACAAGAAGCCAAAACCGAAAAAATTACTGAAGAAAAAAACGATTTTGCATTGATTTACCAAAGTAATGCTGGCTGTAAGGCGATTAATGCGCAGGCTCGAAATGTTTCTGGTTCATCCATCCATAGTGCAAGACTAGACGGTAAAAAAATCATCCGCGAATATGAACGAGTTCATGGCAGTGATATTTTTACCAAAGGCAATAAACATTACATATTTAAGTTGAAATATTATGCAGAAAAACTGAATTCACTGGTCGAGACTGCAACACAAAACTGGTATACCCCAACAATGACAACCGAGAAAACGTATCGTGGGCAAGGAATGACGATTCAAGGACTCCAGACATTAATACAGCATTTTAATGCCGATAAAAATCACGATCATAAAACTGTTTATCAAGTAGGGCAGTTTTTCTCCACCTCTTCAAGATACGAAATCGCTGAACGCTTTGCTAAGCCTCGCGATAATGAGGTAAAAGTCATATTTACTGTCATGGGTAACAGTGGAAGCGAGATTGATGTTTCTGATGGACTTCGCTTTAATGATAATGAGAGAGAGAGGCTTTATTCTCCACTCGCAAACTTTACGGTGACCAATTTAACCCGAAGTTCAGCGCAGAATAATGATTATACCTATCATATTACATTGGAAGAAGTCCCATTACAGAAAGGGGCAAAATTACTTCCTTACTAAGCCAAACTTCCGCTATATCATCGAAAAACGTGACACCGTCACGGAATATTGATGATATAGCCAATTAACAAAACCCGATTCCCAATAGAAATAATCCCCCTAATACACAACATATCCCTGAACTAACATACCAAAACAGATCATTATGATGCGCTCCCCTGCATTGAGACATTTGAATCCACCTGCCCCAACACCAAACAAGCAAAATATAATAGTGCGGCGTTCCATGTTAGAACGGCTACCAAATACCATGCTGTTATTCCTAGGCTTGATCTTTCAATGAGTCTATTTTTTAAAGGTGAGCTCGGTAATACCTTGGTAAATCAATTTAGAAGCTAATCCGCCTAAAATCAATCCAACCCCTTTACCAATAACTTTATGAATACGGGAATAAGTACGCCTAACTGAGGATAATGAGAATGTCTGGCATAATATAATACGCCAAATAAGGGATGCTAAAACAATTCCAAGCCAAATCAAAAGTTTAGCCCAAAGCGGTGTTGACGGTGAAATCGTCGTAGAGAAAATACTCATAAAAAATAAAACGGTTTGCGGGTTAGATAGATCAGCAATTAATCCTCTACGGAAATAAACCCCTGTCGGAAAAATTTCAGTTTTATTTTCAGTTGCAAGAGACAGTTGCGTTTTATTTCGAAAAACACTGATCGCGTAATACAGTAGGTATAAACCACCTAAAATCTTAATCAGAGAAAATAACGATTCAAATTGGGTCATTAAAGCCACCAGCCCAAATAACCCTAATCCTGAATAAATCGCATCCCCTAAGACAATACCATAACCGCATGTTAATCCGGCTTTCTTACCTGAACTTAACGTCGTTTGGACGACGGTGAATAAGTTAGCTCCGGGATTAAAAAAAGTCAGAACAAATAAAAACAGCGTAATCACAATACTGTGCAGTGGATCCATCATGGTGTCTCACATTTGAGGAGGATTTTTTTATTATAGACACAGATAACTCACCGTAGTGCAATCTATGTCAGGTTATTGAAAATCCATCCTAAGCGAAAAATGTGCTCCCCAAAAACAACTATGCCAACGATTTTCTGCGTTGCAGTAACCACTTATCCAATTCATTAGCAAATTGTTGACGATCTCGCTGATTTAAACTCGCGGGGCCCCCTGTTTGTACACCACTTGCTCGCATCGTATCCATAAAATCTCGGATGGTTAAACGCTCACGAATGGTTGCCTCACTGTAACGTTCACCTCGTGGATTTAACGCAACAGCCCCTTTTTCCATCACTTCTGCTGCCAATGGGATATCCGCGGTAATAATTAAATCCCCCGCTTGCGCTCGTAAAACAATTTCATTATCCGCAACATCAAAGCCCGCAGGTACTTGTAACGTTTTTAAAAATGGTGAAGGCGGAACGGACAAGCGCTGATTCGCCACAAACGTAATTTGCACTTTCTCTCTATCTGCTGCTCGATATAACACTTCTTTAATTACTTTCGGACAAGCATCCGCATCAACCCAAATTACCATCATTAACTTATAACCTATTTATCTAAAAATTTGTGCCACACATCTATAGCATGTGATGAAAATTGAGAAGGAACTCACTGCTTAGCGTTAAAGCTGAGGATGATAGCATGAACGACACCTGTTAGCTGGAAAGTAAGCCCTAATCACAGGGCTTACACTAACTTAATTAACGCAGTGATTTGAATACGCGAATAAACGCCTCAACATCTTGCTCGCTTGTTGACCACGAAGTACATAAACGCACACACGTTTTACCCGCTTCCGGTGCTGGCATACTACTTAATACATAGTGAGTGAGCAGTTTTTTCGCTAAATCGTCCGGTAACACGACAAACACTTGGTTCGATTCAACTGGCGCTAAGAATTCAAAACCTTGCTGAGTAAAGAATGCCGCTAAGTGCATTGCCATCTCATTTAAATGTTTACCCAATTTAAAATAAAGATCATCTTTAAACAGGGCGTTAAATTGCGCTGCAAGTAACCAACCTTTAGCCTGTAACCCACCTTTTTGCTTGATGCTAAAGCGAAAATCAGATTTTAAGCTTGGGTTTAGAATCACTAAAATTTCGCCAGTTAATGCGCCAATTTTAGTGCCGCCAATATAAAAAATATCGGTCAACTGAGCCAGATCCTCAATGGTGACATCACTTGCATGAGACATTAATCCTGATGCCAAACGCGCGCCATCCATAAAGAGCCATAAACCCTGTTCATCACAAATCTGGCGCAGTGCAATCAGTTCGTCTTTGCGATAAACCGTTCCAATCTCTGTCGAGTTACTGATATATACCAATTTTGGCTGTACACAATGCTCATCAGTGTGGTGCGCTAATACTTGTTTAATCAATGCGGGTGTCAACTTACCGGACGCTGAAGGTACCGTGAATACCTTATGTCCTGTTGCTTCAATCGCACCCGTTTCATGTACGGCAATATGCCCCGAATCCACAGCAATAGCTGCCTGATGCGGTCTTAATACATGGGAGATAGCCGTTAAATTGGTGATCGTTCCACCATTAAAGAAATGAATATCTGCATCTGGACGACCAATACGCTGTTTTACTTGCTCAGCCACACTGGCGCATAACGTGTCGGTACCATACCCTTCAAAACGCTTACCCGCTAAACTATTGAGTTCTTCCATCACTGCTGGGTGCGCTATTTCATTATAATCGTTAATAAAACTGTACATTGGCAACCTACCGTTAACTCGTGTTGTGTTAAAAACAAGCCAACAGTTATATGCGTATATTATTCAATATTCAATGATATTTTATCGGGGATCGATATCGCATTACTTTGCTGATTGTGAACGACGAAATGTGAGGTTAAATCGATACGCGCCGAATTGCGGATGAACCCCTGATTTAATGTGGCGTACACCATGGTAATTCAGTCGTGAACGTCCCCCCCAAACGAATACATCGCCATGTTCCAATTCAATGGATTTACGAGGATGCTCTCTCGTTGAGCCGCCAAAATCAAATATCGCCGGTAACCCTAATGAAAAAGAGACAATGGGTTGAGAAAAATCGGCTTCATCTTTATCTTGATGCAACGACATTTTCGCACCTACACCATAACGATTTATTAAGCAGGCATCGGGGGCAAAACCAACGAAACCTGCTTTTTCAGCGGCATTTATCGATAATTGTTTAAATAATGCAGGCATTAGCGGCCATGCTTGTTGAGTGTTCGGGTCAATCGAAGAATAACGGTAACCATGATGATCAGTCACCCAGCCCCAATCTCCACAATTGGTCATCGCGACTGACATGGCATAGCCACTGGGTGTTTCCATATGACGTAGAGGTGCTTGGGATATCACCGCCGATAATTCAGCGAGTATTTGTTCCCCTTGCCCAAGCAGAAAACCTTTAAGAAGGTAAGCATCTGAGGCAATGTCGATCGTATTGTCTTCATCTGGAAATAGCATAATCACCACGTATCGGAAATGAGCGCCTATTCGGCGCTTTTCTATTTAAACCTCTTGCTGTCGCCTTTTCAAGGCTAATTTTCGCTCCACTCTTTGGCTCCCCCATACACTGAGTAAAATCACTAACATTCCCAGTAACTGCAATGGACTCAACTGTTGATCAAGCCATAACCACCCTAGAATCACTGCGCTCATCGGGCTTAAAAAGCCCAATGATGCCACAGAACTCGGACCTAAAATGGCGAGTCCTCTGAACCATAATGCATACGTCAGTGCGCCACCAATCAACGTTAAATAGCTCAACCCGACAATATTTAAAATACTCAACGATGGCAATGCAGGCTCAAGAAGCAATGCGAATGGCAGTAAAACTACCCCTCCGGCAGTTAATTGCCACGAGGTAAAAGTTAATGCCGAAACGGGTGGCTGCCAGTGACGACTTAATACCGTTCCCGCCGCCATCGAAAGTGCACCACCAAGCCCTGCAATAATTCCCGTAGCATCTAATGCGGCACTTGGCGTCAGTAATAAAATTGCTACACCAAAAATACCACTCAACGCCGCAAAAATAGAAAGGCGAGATAATGGACTATTTAATAACCATCGACTCAGAAACAAGACAATCAACGGTTGTATCGCACCCACCGTTGCCGCTACGCCACCGGGTAAACGGTATGCGGAGATAAACAACAGCCACCAAAATAGCGAAAAATTTAAAATGCCAAGAATAAGTACTCGTCCCCACCAAATCCCCTGAGGCAATTTGCGTAAAAATAGTAAAAGTAACAATCCTGCGGGTAAAGCACGGAGCATGGCTAATGTCAGAGGCATACCCGCAGGCAGCATTTCAGTGGTCACTAAGTAGGTACTTCCCCATACAATTGGCGCCAGCGCAGTTAAAAATAGAATCCAATATCTATTCATGTTTACACTCTAATTGATTTATCTTGAGGTCAAGATAAATTCAAATTAGTTTGACGTCAAGATAGTTTATTGTATGATTTACCGATGGATAGAATAGATAAAATCACTCAACAATGGGAACGAGAACGCCCAGACCTTGATATCAGCGCCATGGGGCTGATTGGTCGCTTAGGTAACGTCGCCCACCACCTCACCCGTGAAATGGAAAAGGTGTTTACGCAATTTGGTCTAAATCGATCAAGTTTTGACGTACTTGCTACCCTGCGTCGAGCAGGCGCCCCTTACACCTTAACGCCCAGTGACATGCTGGCAACATTAATGGTCACATCTGGCACCATGACTAATCGCATCGATCAGCTCGAAAAAGCGGGGTATGTTGTTCGTCATGTTAATCCTGATGATGGGAGAGGCTTTTTAGTAAGCTTAACGGAGGAAGGACTCGAGTTGATAAACCGTGTCGTGACTGCACATACCGAAAACCAATCTCGTTTGGTTGCATCACTTTCTCATGACGAGCAGCAGGCATTGAATCAATTATTACGCACCTTTTTAAATGCCCTAGAAACATAGTCTATGGGTGGTGGGGAATTCCCTTTCCCCACCTACCCATTAATGATTAAATTCAAACGGCATAAGCATTTGTGAACGTTCAAATTGATCACAAAGATAAACCAGTCGCAGGAGATTCTCCGCCGTCTGATTCTCCTGCTTTAGGTAGTGCATCAGCTGTTTTGCAAACCACAACATACCTAAATCCTGCAATGTATTAGCCACAAAGCTTAACTCTTCACGTTGGTTGACAGATAATTGTGTACGCCCAGTACAACTTTGTGCTTCAAGAATAGAAAAAATGGGGCGAGTAATTTGCTGCGCCAACAGAGGTTTTGGCACAAATACCGCATTATCTTGCTGTTTTTTCGCCATATACTCGCGAATAGCAGTCATAAATTTAGATGACTGTTTTTGGCGCGGGACTGATTCAAAATCGAGGTAAAACAGCTCAATGCCTAACTCTCTTTTTAACCAAAGTGTCTTGGGTATCAGGTGTAATTGCTGCTGATAAATATCGACTTGTACGGTAACTGCACGGATATCCCAATTTTTTTGTGTGATAAAACGTAATTCATCAATTTTATTATTTTCAATACCTTGCCAGTTTAACCGTAAAAATGCCCGATTTTGATTTGTATCCTTCACTTCCCAAATCACACATTGTTCAATCTCATCCCAGTGCAAGGGTTCATAGCTTTCAATATGCAACACGACAGGCTCAAATTGAGCATCCTCCTCCCGTCCACTCAAAAAGGTTGCTGCCGCTTTCCAATCATCAAAGCCCAGCGTATTTTTTAGTGATTGATAAGCATCATCTGTCATACGCGGCTCTATATTCACCGCATAGCTATCCCCATTAGCCGCAAGCTTGCCTTCATCGGACAAACGCGGATTATGCAACGCAAAACCACTGCGCATTAGGTTATCCGCCGTTTGTTTCCAAATGGCTAAAGTCTGCCAAACACTCTGGCGGGTAAAGCTTGAGTCAAGGGTATTTGCACGTGCCTGACTACATTGAACGACTTTTTTCTCTTGGCTATCCCAAAAACTAAACGTTCCCCCAATTGCCCCGCTTTGGGTCTGCCACCATTCGGCATTGATAGGTATTAACGTGAGTATGTCGGTTTTAGTATCATATTGGCGGCGGCCAAAGGCGCGTAACCTAGGCATTTGCTCATCATTTGCATGGGTTAATTGATAGAGATAACTGCGAATTTGCGCGATAAATCTCAATACTTGCCCTTCATCCATCGTGAAATGACGCAGTGCCAATAATCTCACTTGATAGCTTAAACGCTTTAAATAATTCGCTAAGCGAGGTAAACCTTCTGCACGTGCCGACATATTGAGTAAATGTAATTGTGCCGCACTACTCTGGCTAATATGGGAAAGACCTTGGCGCAGCATCTCCTGAATGAAATGTTGAATCGTGGCGATCACTGTATGCTCATCATCACTTAATGTTAGTGTCGCTTCATGGCTCGGCATTAAATCATCTGGCCAAATCCAGCGTTGATTCTGCTGTACAAATACCTTGGCAATTGCAGCCAAATGCAGTGCTTTTTGTTGTTTCTCAGGTAATGAAGAAAGCATTCCCTGAAAGCCATTACCACGAATATAAATAATCGGCTCTTCATATTGAGGTAATGTTATTTTCAACTGATTAGATTGGTCGTCGACGATCACCGTGTGATCTTGCCAATCCTGCAAGATCTTCACTGCTAATCGACAATCTGCCTTACTGTTTTGCTTTATCAATACAATAGGATCTAACGCTAATAGCTCTGGTAAGAGAGGCTCGATGTCAATAGAGTTGATGTTATTCTCTGTAGAATCAATTGATTGCTCACTCTCGTATGATTGAACCCAAAGCACGGCTGCAAGGATATGCTTACAGCACCCCGCCGCTGAACAATCGCAATGGGCTTTTTGCACACCTTGAGGATCTAATGTGACTTGCTGCCCATCACTGGTAAAAGTTCCATCCGCTAAACAAATGGGTGAGACTTTGTCATTTTCCAGATCTTTGCGGGCACGGCGCAATAATCCGACATTCGCAAATACCGCCAATGCGTCATCATCATAGTGTAGATAAACGGTTTTCCAACTCATTGCATCACCTCAGCTAACCAATGAGCGAAATGCTCCGGCGTTAATGCCGCCACACTCATGCCCCTATCCGCCAGCTTCTGCGCAATTTCAGTATCATAAACTGGCAATGCCTCATCATCTAACGCTGCCAATCCCAACAATTTGACCTGCTGGCTATGCAAACGCTCCGTGCAATTGAGTAGATGGTTCAGCGCACCACCTTCTTCGAAATCACTGATCAACGAAATAACCGTACGTTTTGGGTTGCGGATCAAACTTTCACAATAGTGCATCGCTTTGGCAATATCCGTTCCTCCCCCTAACTGCACAGTCATTAATACCTCAACTGGATCATGCGCCAAATGGCTCAAATCAACCACTTGAGTGTCAAAGACAATCAAGGAAACTCGAACAGTTGGTAATGCCGCTAAAATACTGGCACACACCGCCGCATACATAATTGAGCTTGCCATTGAACCACTTTGGTCAACACACAAAATCACATCCCACGGTAAATGTTGTTGCTGGCGGGCGTTAAAATACGGTGTTTTTATCACCAATCGTTGATTTTGTTGGTCGTAATTCTTTAAATTCGCCGCAATTGTCGCTCGCCAATCAAAATTGCGGCTATTGGGGATCAAGGAACGTTTAAAACGATTACGGCGTCCCGTTAGGGCTTGGCGGAATTGATGACGCATCTGGCTTAAAATATCATCCACGACTTTGCGAATAATATTTTTGACAGCATCTCTCGTCTCTTCACTCATTTTACCGCGTAAACTTAACAATGATTTAGCCAACGCTTTTGTCGGTTCCATCGCATTAAGTGCCTGCGGGCTTTTTAATAAGCTGCTGATCTCATAGCGTTCTAACGCTTGGGATTGCATTCTTTCAAATGTACTATTGGGAAACAATTTCCGCGCTTGGTTCAACCAATTAACCGCAGTTAGCTGCGAAGCATCGAGTGAACCATGGCGACCACCTTCTTGGCGCAACCCACGGCGCTGATATTCTCGGCGATATAAAAAGTCCAAAGAGCGCTCAATTTTAAGTTCATCCGCATTTAATGCAGCTTGCCCTAATGCATTATCCGCATATTGCCCTAATATCAAACGCCAACGCTTCGCCAGTTGGTACTCTTCTTCTGTTAATGCAGTCTCTTTTGCTTGTGGCTTATCCATGAGATTGCCCCTCCGTGGATTCATCAAACCATCCAATGACCCCTTGCTGTATAAGTTGATGCTGAATTTTTTGTTCTAATTCCATAGCTTGGAGTAACTCTTGCTGATTAAATTGTGTTTGATGAAGCGTCAAATCTTGAGTTTCTAATGACAATTTTTGTGCCACAACTCGCGCCATTTGCGCATTTTGCTTAGGGGTTAATTGGCTAAACGCAAAACGTAGATCGGGTAATACCTGAATGAATCGTGCGTCATCCCACCCATTAAGCAGTTCATTCAGTTGCTCAATCAGCAGAGGTAAACGAACCACTAATTCCGGTGCTGTACGCATAATCCCGATGAAATAGCCAATTGCCAGCTCAGGATCACTACCTAAACTGAAAGTACGTTGGATTTCATTAATAAGAACCGATTCATCAATTTTTCCCCCCAGATAACGAATGGCATCCACGGCACCTTTAATCAGTGGCGTATGATTCAAACGTCCATCAAGCCGGTTTAATTGCGCATAAAACTCAGCGCTATAATTGGTTTCTGGGCTAATTTCGGGAATAAACGTGATCAATTCACGACAAGAAAGCAATGCATCAAAATAGTGTTCCTGTTGCTGTTCATCCCCTTGAGAAACTTGATCCAAACAGAAAAATATCTGCTGAACTACCCTATTAATACGCTCTTTGATGCCTGAATCTTCTGCCAGATCGAAAAAACCACGTCCGCGCCATAAGTGCACTAATTTATGACCGCATGCGACCAGCGACTCAAATTTATTATCTTGCTGAATATAACTATCGAGCAACATGAACAATGTTGGAATGCGCTGATGAAGCCCAATCAATGCCGCCTGCATCAGCAATGTCACTGCACTTTGGCTAGAGCGACTAACTCCTTGCTCTTCTAACTGTTTTTCCATCGCCAAAATTTTATTTAATGCAATGGACTTCAATTGCGTCCCTTTCTCTGAAAGCGCAATCAGCTCACCTTCTACATTAGGCGTCCACGCGTATTGCCACTCTTCAAATAATAAGTCCATCTGGTTACCCGACAGGAAATTGGGACCTGAAATGGGTTTAGCGAAATGGATCTCTAAAAATGTCAGAAGATGTAGAAAACGGCTGCGCAAGCGATGTTGCTTATTGCGATAAACATCCAAACGACTGGTTTTGGCTAACGTATCATCCAGTTTGAAACGAAACGCTTTCGCCAGTGAATATGTCTCAGAAACCAACGGCGGTGAGAGTGTTCCTTTGGGTATTTGCCCTAATGTGAAACCGGAAAAGCAGGTTTTGATTTGCTGCCAAAGTTCATCTTGGCTTTCATCTAAACTGCCTTTGATAAAGGCACTTTGGAGTCCATCTAACAGATCATAGCGTCCCGCCCCTGTATGACCTCGAAAAGCGGCTAATCGAAGACTCTGCTCTGCCGCTAATTTGACGGATAAAAATCCAGGGGCGGCATCAAATTGTTTTTCGCGCAGGACTTCTGCCACGTAAGCCAAAAATTGAATACCCAACTGATTGCGATACGCCGCCGTTGCCGCGATTTTTTGCTCTGATTGGTCGGCACGTTCTGTCAGCAACCCTTCCCACACTTTTTGATAAAATGCAGGGGATGGCATGCCTGACGCGTAGCCATTCAACGAATCAAGTCGGTCAAAGCTATAGCGGATAAGCCATGCACTGTCCCGCTCAGCCAGCTTTTGCTGTGCAGTAAATTGCTTTTGTTGTTCTGTTGATAGCTCAAATTGCTGGTCAGCCGTTTTTCCAAGCCCCTCGATCAACGCTAGAGTATGAAATCCGCCAGTCACCACGACAATTTTAGCATTCGGCTCCGCTGCTTTGATCGTCTGAATATGTGCTTGCATATGGGCTTCACGCTGTGTTGATCCTTCAGACACTAACACTTCAGGTTCATAATCTAAACGAGCCAAAGCACACCAAACAAAGCTATCACGAAAAAAACCGGACCAATTTGCTACTGACGCCAACGGGCGTAATTCAAACAGATGCTCCCAAAGCTCATCGTGATCACGGCATCCGCATTTTTTAGCACGCTGAGCAATAAACAGGCTATGCGCAAGATAACGTTCCCGTTGCAGGCTATGATGCGGGTTTTCACTTTCATGATCGCATTCCACCTGCGCAGTCCATGGCAAGTCGATAAAACGTAATTGAGCTTGGTGCTGCTGCCCAATACGTAACGCTTGCCATTCTGGTGAGTATTCACAGAATGGAAAATACGCAGATTTCGTGACAGCGTCACTTTCATCGCATTGCTCGGGTGCGCCTTTTACTGCGGTTTGCCCCATAATAGCCACCGGTGGTCGTGTATCTCCATCCAGTAGACCCGCAATTAATGGATTAAAACTGTCGGGCCCTTCTATCAACACATAGTCAGGTTTAACCTGCTCGATTAAAGCGAGTACGCTGTATGCACAGGCAGGGCTATGATGACGAATGGGCGCAAAGTAGAGGTGCTGTTCCTCTAACATTTCCCATTGATCAAGCGCATGCTGTAGCCGTTCTGGCAGTGTGATATTTGATAAACTCACCGATGATTTCTCTTATTGAGGTCGTGTGGCAGCCTGACGCTAGCCACACGGTGATGACTCAGATTATTGCCAAAATTCACGCGAGGCGTCGAAAAAGGCTTTCCATGCTTCGCTCTGTTTTGCACGCTCACGGGCGACATTATCAATGTAATAACGCATCCGCTTAATATCATCGACATTATCTTTGAGTACCACGCCAATCAACTGACGCGCGACCGCCCCTGCATTCAACGTCCCATTCCCTAAATAGTGCGCTTCTAACGCACACGCATAAGCAATATTGACCGCTTCAGCCGTAGACATCACCGCATCCGGAGTCTTAATACTCCCGCCATCTTTGGTAGTGCCCGAACGCAGCTCTTGGAACGTCGTCACTAATAGCTCAATAACCTCTGTCGGCACCGTCACTTTACCATCCAATTCGCCTAACTCTACGGTGAGTTGCTTATTGATTAGTTCAATTTCAAATGACGGATCTTGGATAGGTTTGACGGTTTCGAAATTAAACCGGCGTTTGAGTGCCGATGACATTTCATGGACACCACGGTCACGTAAGTTGGCAGTACCAATTAAGTTAAATCCTGATTTCGCGCTGATCCGTGCATTATCTTTCATCTCAGGGATCATCATCTGTTTTTCTGACATCATACTGACCAATACATCCTGAATTTCAGGAGGACAGCGGGTGATCTCTTCAAAACGGACAATTTTACCTTGCTGCATGCCTTGATATAACGGTGAACTGACAAGCGCTTTTTCTGTTGGACCTTCCGCCAGCAACAGAGCGTAATTCCATGAATACTTAATATGGTCTTCCGTTGTGCCTGCCGTCCCTTGAATAGTTAAGCCCGAATCACCACTGATCGCCGCGGCTAATAACTCAGACAACATGGATTTTGCAGTACCAGGCTCCCCCACCAGCATTAATCCTTGTTTTCCCAGCAGTGTTACAATAGCGCGATCCACTAGCGCATCATCGCCAAAAAATTTAGGTGTGATCTGTAATGCCTCATCGCCCAAAATAAATTGGCGCACTGCCCGCGGTGAACGTAGCCAACCCTGTGGTTTAGGGTTCGCTTTATCTGCTTGAGTTAATCGCTCTAACTCATCCTCGAAACGGACTTCTGCGCTCTCACGCAGAACCCCTTCCGTTACTTTTTTCGCCTTTGCCATGTCTGTTTCCTAAATTGTTGTCTTTATTATTTGGGTAATCACCAAGGGGTTTTCTTTTCCCACTCAGGATCAAAACCGGCACAGGCATCTGCGACTTTCAAGTAGTCAGCATAGCTTTCCGCTAATAAAATCGGTGGGACATTTTTTAGCTCAACATAGCCTCTATCCCATGAACTTTTTTGTGCGCGATCGAAGCTCAAGGAATATAACACCGCAGGAATATTCTCTTCCGGTACGTAGCTTCCGCTGAATTCCATATACACATAGCAATCTAAACTGGAGAAATATTTAAAATAGTGACAGAAGCTTCCACCATCTTCCGCTTGACCTCGCTGATAGCCCATCTTGGTCAGTACACCACGTAAGGTAAAAGTATCCGTAACCCAACCTTTCTTATCTTCAATTTCAGTCAGGGTTAAATCTAGCGCTGGGATCGTGTGATCCATTTGAGAGAATAAAAACTTCACTTTGTAATCTTTGAAGTGGGCGATCCACGCTTTGCGGTCATCATTCGATAACAATGCAGCATGAGCGAGTTGAATACTGGAGCCTACGCTAAGTTCTACTTCATCATCATCGAGGTTCAATAAACAACCATCATCGGATGGGCGGAACTGATTAATCACTTGGTCATCTTTTATTTCTAACCAAACGAGTCGCTCAATCAAACCTCGCATCACAGGGTGATTTTGGATATATTCTTGCCAATCAGCGGTGCTCCACACGCGCTCAGCACACATGGCTTCATACAGACGCGTAGTTTGTAATTCAATGACTTGCTTGAGCTCTTTCTTGCTGGATGTCAGTAATTTTTTCGATTCTTTAATCAGCTCTTCGTTATCCGTCTTACGAGCAGCGGGTAATGCTTTTATCTCTTTACCTTCAGGGTTAAACAACACCAGTTTTTGTTGGGCATCGAGTTTTGCTGTAAACGTGCGGTCGCCGTATTCCAGCACGATGGTGCCCGTTTCATCCATACCTGCTGTTGGAATGGTACGATCCGCTAATTCATCCGCGCTCCACCCGTTACGCTGAGCAATATCAGCCACCAGTCCACGGGATTTTTCCTGTACTGAAGCAGTGCGATACCGGCGAGAGAGTGACAATAAGAGTTGGATAATCAAAGGATCATTGCTGACTGCAATCGCATCAATCATGGCTTCAATTTGGGCACGACGTTGGTAATGATCACGCATATACTGACGTAACATAGTGACGGCAACATGCCCTTCGATACCACAAATTAAAGCCAGCATCCCTTTTTCACTGATTGCTGAACCTAAATAACGACCTAAAACTTCGTTTTTGATTTCATTGATGGTCTGCTCAAGGGTAAAGTTCTCATATTTCGCATAATATTCAGGCCAGCGTTTTACCCAATCTTGGTAATTTTTCAAACGCTGTGGAGCATCTTTTTCTGCTTCTGCCATCGCAGCTTCCAATGACGGACCAGCCACGTCTTGGCTAATAAAGCTATTTAAAATAAAGCTGCCTAATTTACGCTGACTTTCTAACGATAATAAACTGATATAACGCTGTAATAAGCCGTTACCCGCAGGCATTTTTAGCTTCACCGCCAAAATGATCCACCAGCGAATAATATCAGGATCAACCGCCTTGTTATCTCGCCATGTTATCGCCGGGATGGAGTCTAAATCAAACCATGCCATGCTGGCTGGTGCTTTAGCTTTTAAGCCTTTTTGTGCTTCGGCTAAAAGCACTTTTGGCGCTAAATAGCCGGAAATATCTTCGCCAAGCTGTTCTAGTGCCGTCAATAACGCCGCTCGCACAACTTCGCGTTTCTCTTTTTTCAGTAAGCCATACAACGGTTTGAGTGAATCTGGGTGCTTCAAGCGAGCTAACCATTCTATCGCGGTAACGCGGATCTCTTGCTTGCCCGACTCTAGCCCTTCCGCCGCATTCACATGAATATTTGGTAACGTTTCCAATAATTTTTGCGCACTTAAACGGTGGGTTTTATTTTCACCTAATGCTAACTCCATGATACGCGGAATAAATCGCGCTGGAATCGTCGGATATAACGCCAAAATAGCAACTGCATTGGATGCATCATATTCTTGGTAATAGCGGTGCCCTTCATGTTGCGGGATCAGCCCCAATGCTTCACTTAAGAAGTCTGGATACTGCATAAAGAAAGGCCAAACCTGCGCAGGTTCTCTAAATAACGATAACCCATGGTTATACGAACGCAGGCAGAGATCGGCGATTAAGCGGCTACCATGTTTAAAATGGCATTGTTCCAGCGCACGTTCTAACTGACGCAAATCGAGTTGTGAAAGGATCCGTACAGGCACTTCACGGGTGAGTTGATAGTGAGAAAAGTGGTCAACATCTGAGCGGTTATGGCTTAACAAACGTAGCGCATGGAACAGCGTAAATTCCGGTAGATTGTTAATACGCTCTTTATGTTTAAGAATATTATATTCATGGTCAGTAATGACCCCTACGCCTGTATTGAGTTTAGCTAATAAACCTGCGCACTCATCTTCGCTGTGCTTTTTAAACTCATTGTAATGGCGTTGTGACCACGTATATTTATGTTTTTCCTGCTTATTCTCTTCCAGCTCGCGTTCCGCATTTTCTTTGGCTTTTTGCAGCATTTCGCGGAAGTTAGACACCAGAATCTCAGCCGTACCCTCTGGTAACGGAGTATCTTCTATAAATATCACTTCCGGAATATCCACGTCTTCCACTTCGCTCGCACAATCCATAACATCAAAACGAGAAAGCGCACTTTCAATACTTTTTAGCACGGTTTTATTGGTTTCGACTTTCAATGCCGCTTCAAGTATGTCTCTATCTTTACCGATACGGGCAAACAGATCCGCAGCTTGAGTGCGTTGTTTTGGCGTTCCTTCTAACAGCACTTTGGTTAAATGGGTTTTTACCGCATCATCCGGCAGGATAGACATCACTGGCTCTGCCGCAGAGCGTACCGTTTTCAGTGAGCTGGTTGCCAGCAGCACTAAAATATCAGCAAAAACACAGTATAGTGCTTCATCTTTTTTCAGTGTGTCGATCAGCTGTACCTGGCCACACGCGGAAAGATTACTTAACAACGTTTGGCGAATAAAATCTTGTTCAGCAATCAAATAGTCTTTAAAACCAGGTATCGCGAATAGTAACGCTAAGTTTTCATAGTGGTAATCAGACAGGTTTTGTCTATCAAAAATACCGTATAACAGCGTATGACCAGCTTGTTCCGCTTCACTTTCAACTAACTGGCTTAACAGCTCATAGCTCCAATGTTTGCGATGCTCATATTTTGCATTGCGGGCGTTATTCTCAAACGTGGTTCCAAACGCATCACATAGTAAATATAGCATCCAAGACGGTAGCTCCGGTGTTAACACCTTAATATTGACCTCTTGGCAAGCGGCTGCCACAACTTTGGCAAAACGAGCAATCTGGACAGGCGTAATCTCATCACCGACTTTAGCATACAATTTATGTCGCGCATTTTTGCCTTGGCGGATCAGCTTGGTATAAGGATTCGCATCAAAACTATGGCTGCCCCACCACCAATCTACTGTCCCTGGCTTATCTAATAAAATTGTGGCTTTTTCTTTATCCAACTGACCTAATTTAATCAAGATTTCAGGGGATTTTCCGTCAATAACATAATCAAATAACGCTTTTGGTAAGCTTTCTTCAAATGCAGCCAAAGGAAGCAAGGATTCTTGTAAATATTGTAACCCCGCAGTTGATCCTTTTTCGCCATATATTGGAAGAAGGTCAAAGGTGATTTTAGCCATGTCAATTTCCTAAATGTAGTTATATAACAACTTCTTATCATTTTTAGTTATTCGTCTCAATTTGATTATTCTTATTCCTGATTATTTAATTTTATTGCTTAATTATGCACCTGGAATTAAATATCAATAATTTAAATATTCCCCCTTTATTTACCCAGAAACCTTCCTGGATTCCTAATATGACGGAAGATTAATTAGCAATATAGGGATTAACACGATGATTACCCGTCATAACAATTTTTTTCAATTTTTGAATTAATTGCACTGATATCCATCGGCAAATTTGCACAAATTGTTAGTTTATTTAAACAGCAAAAGCCTGTTGACTAAACTTATAGTCTAATATTAGACTAATTGTATAAACATATTCCACATAAGGAACAGCCATGAGCCAGAACATCATTTACACTAATGCCCCTCAATTAATCCCGCCTAGAGGGCACTATTCACACACCGTCACGGCGAATGGTTTTGTCTTCGTGTCAGGGCAATTACCGACAGATAACCAAGGAAATGTGTACGCAGATACTCCATTTTCTCAACAAGCTGAGCAAGTTTTAGCTAATTTAGATGCCTGTTTATCTGCGAGTGGCGTTGCTCGACAACAACTGGTGCAAGTGCGTGTTTACATTGCTGATATGGACAATTGGCAGATTTTTAATCAAATTTATGCTAATTGGATTGGAGAATGTCGGCCTGCTCGTGCAGTTGCAGGTGTTTCCGAACTTCATTTTGGTGCAGGAATCGAAATTGAAGCCACGGCAATCGCAGCAAATTGAAGTATTCAACGCCATGTTCTAAAAAATTATCAAGAATAAGCTATTAAACAATGGGGTATATCATGTCTGAATTAACGTTACCGACCTACCAAGATGTCGAAGCCGCTGCACAACGTATTGCAGGTTTTGCCCACAAAACGCCAGTAATGACATCCACTACCGTCAATAATGAGTTTGGTGCAGAATTCTTTTTTAAATGTGAAAATTTCCAACGCATGGGTGCCTTTAAGTTTCGAGGAGCGCTTAATGCACTGTCACAGCTATCCCCAGAACAAAAAAAAGCAGGCGTTATTGCCTTTTCATCTGGAAACCATGCACAAGGTATCGCGCTGGCGGCCCAAATATTAAATATTCCAGCAACGATTTTAATGCCTATTGATTCCCCTGAAGTTAAAGTCGCTGCCACGCAAGGATACGGTGCAAAAGTCATCAGATTCGATCGTTATACTCAAGATAGAGAACAACTTTGTCGTGAACTGGCTGAACAAAACGGGTTAACTATCATCCCCCCTTATGATCATGTTGATATTATTGCGGGACAAAGTACAGCAGCCAAAGAACTCTTTGAGGAAGTGGGTGAACTCGATGCCCTATTTGTCTGCTTAGGCGGCGGTGGACTGCTCTCTGGTTGTGCCCTTGCCGCCCGAGCTTTATCACCAAATTGTAAAGTGTATGGTGTTGAACCGGAGGCTGGAAATGATGCCCAACAATCTTTCCGTAGCGGAAAAATCGTCCATATTGCAACCCCAAAAACGATCGCTGATGGTGCACAAACCCAGCATATCGGTCATTATACATTCGAACTGATCAAGCAAAACGTTGATGATATTTTAACCGTTACCGATGCACAGTTAGTCGACCGCATGAAATTCTATGCTGAACGTATGAAAATCATTGTGGAGCCAACCGGTTGTCTCTCTTTCGCTGCCACTTTAAACATAAAAGAACAGCTGCGAGGTCAACGCGTTGGGATTATTATCAGTGGTGGAAATGTGGACATTAAGCGCTTCGCAGAATTAATGTTAGCTTAAGTAATTTATGCCCCTTCTCTATTAGAATTGAAAAAAATAGTTTAGAATTTAAAGAGATATCCAAAATAGACGAAGGGGTATAGTCGTGGCAAAACCAAAAGAAAACAGTTTATTGGCTCAAATTGAGGCCATTGCACAAGGATTGAGTGAGACCTTTGCCCCTTTTTGTGAGGTCGTCGTGCATGATCTCAAAAACCCTGAGCATTCGATTATCTCCATTCATAACAACCTTTCTGGACGTAAAGAAGGAGAAGCAACCACCGAGTTGGGGCTTGCACGTATTGAATCTGCTGACTTTCCCAATATCATCACTAATTATGCGAACCAATTTCCGGATGGACGCCCTGCTAAAAGCACCTCCATTGGTATCAAAGATGAAACAGGTCAATACGTTGCGGCACTGTGCCTCAATTTAGATATGACGCAATTTCGAAATATGCAAAGCATGCTTTCACAGTTTACCGAAGTCGGATGTAGCCCAGTAAAAGAACATTTAGAGCCAAATGGTAGTGAGGCCATTCGTGCTCGTATCGACCAGTATGCCGCTTCTATTGCGGCAACTCCGCGTACGCTCAAAGCGGATGATCGTGTTGCTCTTATTGAGCTATTACGCAAAGAAGGTCTTCTTGATATTAAAAAATCCATGGATACTATCGCACAACATCTTGGTGTTTCCCGTGCGTCTGTTTATTTGTACGCCAAGAAAGACAGTTAAGACTCCCAGATAGCTTTTCCTTGCCAAAATTCATCAATAGATACGAGGAAATAGTTCACTTTTAACGGTCGGTCAATAACGTTGGGTGGGATAAAAAGCACAAACAGATGATTATTGGTATGAAAGTTCGCGCAATATCGGGTACAACTGCTTTTGTTGTATGGCTGTACCCACTAACAAAGCCCCCAGCGGGTAAATACCTTTCCCCTTCAATTTTGCTGAAAAAGGTTTACTTGGTTGCTTGAACTACTTTTGTTTATCATTGATAAACAAAAGTAAATGGAGCTTAAATTAATAGTGATTGTTTTTTTTAGCACTCGCCTTTCTCGCTGAGTTATTGCATAAATAACTATCACCAAAAATAGGGAAATAAAATGACAGAGACAACACCATTATCATTGTATTACGACACGTTTGGTCAACCTGCTAATCCAGCCGTCATCCTTATCGCTGGTTTAGGTGGGCATAATATTAGTTGGACCTCGGAATTTTGCCAACAAATTGCCGACGCTGGTTTTTATATTATTCGCCCCGATAACCGCGATGCCGGCTTATCACCACATTTAGATAATTATCCACCACTGAATATAAAAGAGTTATCCGAACGCTTACAACGTGGTGAACAGGTTGATGTTCCCTACACCTTATTTGAGATGGCAGATGATATCATTGGATTGTTAGATCAATTATCGATTGAAAAAGCCCATGTTGTCGGTCGCTCAATGGGCGGCATGATAGCGCAAGTGGTTGCATCAAAAGTACCAGAGCGTATTCTTTCGCTCTGCCCAATTATGTCATCAACGGGTAACCCTCAGTTACCGCAAGGCGAACCGGACGTCATGCAAATGTTGATGTCACCGGGTGTTGATCCTAAGCAGGACTTTGAAGGCTATATTGCGGGGCAAATTGCATTTAATCGCCGGATCGCCTCGACTTGTGTTCCATTTGATGAAGAAAATTGCCGTAATTATATTGTACAAGCCTTCCAGCGTAACTATTCCCCTGAAGGCACTAAGCGACAGCTCGCTGCCGTTGCAGTAACTGGAGATTTAAGACCACATTTAAGCACAATTACCGCGCCAACATTAGTGATCCACGGCTCTGCTGACCCACTATTTCCGGTCACTTCTGGGCAAGATATTTTCGACAATATTGAAACGGCAAAATTAGAAGTGATTGAAGGCATGGGGCACGATACCCCATCCGCATTAAATCCTCAAATTGCCGAAATGATCATTGAGAATATGCAAGACAATTAATAAAAATAGGATGACATTAAGCGCCCAGATCGTGGCGCTTTTTTATGAATAAAAGGCGCTAATTATAACCAACCTTGCTTTTTATGCTGCGCGCATATTGGGCATAGGGTTTCTTGTGAGGTCCATGTGGAAAATGGCAACTGGCACTTTTGGCATGTCCCGTCATAATAATGGAACTGGGTAGGTTCACTATTTTTCGCAACATGTGCATGAACATGGATAGATTGTGGAAAACAAACAACTTGGCAGCTCATACACCCCGTACAGCGCTTATCGTCTATGCTAAATTGATGATTTTCAATTTCAATGGCTTGTTCATCACACACTTTGGCACAGGCACCACACAAAATACAACTTGCCGTATCTAATTCAACATGAAACCAGCTATCTTCAGGATAAAACTGTTTTCTGGCATTTAAACCTGTCTTTACCTTACCGCTGTCTAAGGGCTGATTATCTAGTTTTTGACGAAAAAGCATTCTACGACGCCCGCTGTCCACTTCGGCAGGTTCCGTGATCATCAAGCGCCAAATAGGCTCTTGCAACGTTTCCAGTTTTAAATTTAATGCCGCTAACGCAGGCAGCCATTTATCGACTAATGGTCTGGGGATCTGCATGCCTCTAATTGCATATTGACGATGCCAAACAATCAATTCTTCTGGACTGGCGAGTGGCTCATCATGACTGATAACAAGAACGCCATTTTGGTAGGTTCGTTCGTGAGGTTCAATATTTTCAATTGCATCGACTGGACACGTAAACAGGCAGTTACCACATTGATAACATAGCTCATTATCAATTTTGGCATCCATAAAACCGAAAGAAATCGCGCCAACAGGACAACTGTTAGCACAATTATTACACACACTATTTTTCAGGCGTTTATGAACACACTTATCATTAATAACAGGTTCTGGAGGAAGATCTAAATGAATGAACCGCCGCATAATATGACTGTTTACCTTTGATGATTAAACGTAATGTTACCTTAATCATCTTAATGCAACGGCTTAAAATTAACATGATGTAAGTTAAAAATTAACGCGGTATGATCGCATTGCACGCAAATAAGCTGACTTGTTCTAAGATTTCATCCAATAAATGTGCATCAATACGATCTTGATTTAAACGTTTTAATAATGATTTTTTCGCAATCACAAACCCTAAAATTTGACCAATTAGAGCATGAGCTGAAATAATTGCCGAATGTTGCTCTTCTTGGGTGATAAATTGAATCAACAACGTTAAGCGAGAATGGAAAGGCTCAATAAATTCCTTAAAGATAATATCCGCGTTTTCAGTGGGTTCCAACTGCTCACGAAGAATTAATATAGAATAATATTCATGTTCTGGGGATAATAACGCTAAACCCAGCCCTTTCATTAATAAACGGAGTAACGATTCAACCTGTACCGCCTCATAATCTGCTTGCCCCTTTAATTCCTCAAATTGCACATCAAATGTACTTACATTACTCATTTGAGCCAGATCTGTTGCAATCTTACGAATAACAGCTGCATAGACACCCAGCTTCCCTCCCATATGATAAGGGATAGCGGATTGATTAACCCCTGCGCTTTCAGCCAATTGACGAGTCCGAACACCATTAATTCCGTAAAGTGCAAATTGCTTGATGCCTTCGTTCACTAATTTTTCTTTCGTCAGTTCAGAAGAAAGCGTGTTTTTATTCATTTCTGTCATATGCAGCTGAGGATCCTAATTACATCGAATGTAACAACATTATACGTCAGCACGCATTAAATGAGTCGAATTATTATTTAATTCTATTCCTTTCTCTTTTCCCACAATAACCGTACCGCCAAGATTACATAAATGATAATCAAAGGCGCAATTAGGCTCAAACGCGAATGTCATGCCTGCTTTTAATACTAAATCACGCCCAGGATTAGGTAATCGACTAATATGCCCATATTTTTGAGCTAGCGGTAATACTTCAATTCCTGGTGCAGTACCAAAACCAATAGGCCCATAAGGATTAATGCTATGAATAAGCGGATGAACATGCCAACCTTTTGCCTTTAATAAAGGCTGTTCCATTTTGTCGACCAACTCTCCGAAGGTAACCCCCTCTTTTAGGTTTTCAACACCGATTTCATAACACTCTCGAGAAACTTGGGCTGCTCGCTCAATGTTGGGATGCACTTTACCGACGGCAACCGCGGCTTGATGTTGAGTTTCATACATCCCATATAGAGCAAAAATTTCAGTTAATACAATATCCCCATATTGAATCTCTCGCGGTTTTTGTGAGCGGTATTGCCATGCTGGCTGTCCCCACCCAATATATTCCGGTCCTGAACCCATCAAAATTTCTGCCGTAAAGCCTCCCCGAGATAAACATGTTGACGTGACGGCGGCTGCAATATCTGCCTCTGTATTGCCCGGAACCGCCGTTTTACGCATCGCTTCACTCATGGCCTCTCCTATCATCGCGGCATGTTTAATATGGGCAATTTCTTCATCACTTTTGATGGATGCAAGCTGGAAAAACGCTTTATAAACAGGAATAAAACTCACATTAGGTAACTGCTCCTTAATACCAGACAACGTATTAAACGGCATCGCTCCATCAAAATAAAATGGGGGATAAGGTTCAAGACCAATGACCCCGATACGCGTATAGGATGCAACACCTAGCTGAAGCAGAATATTACCAATGTTTCTCCCCGTCTTTCCGACCATAATCTGCTCTGCTGCAATCCATTGCATATCGTGGCGCAAAGAAGCTTGCATATGATCCGCTACCATCATTGGCGCGAATGTCACAACAACAGGAGGCTTATCTTGGTGAAACAGCACCACTGAACCTAATCTATCATTGGTAAAGTAATGGTCGATACAAAATGGCGCTGGTGCCGCGGACTCGCGATCACCGTATACCATTAAAACTTCAAGGTTATTCTCTCTCATTATCTGGCGAGCCAGTTCCCACCGTCTATCTCGCTCTTTAAGAGTCAATGCAGCGGGTATTCTTGTATTCATTAGTATTTCCTTCTCATCAATATTATTTCATTTGAATGAATTAAATATTGATCGAGGTATAGCCAAAGTCAATCTGTTCATTAAGCATTTAATGCGGTCTATCGGATACATAAAATCATCCATTACCAAACTTTTTGATCAGAATTTGAATAATCCCACGTGTATACTAATAAAATATTTTCAACTCTCACCGATGCCAAATGACATCTCCTTCAATTCCCAACTAAGGTTTGTATATGAATAATTTTGAGTTTTACAATCCAACACGTATTGTTTTTGGTGAAGGCAAAATTGGTGAACTGGACAGGCTGGTCCCTGAAACTGCAAAAGTTCTTGTGCTATATGGTGGCGAAAGCGCCCGCAAAAACGGTACCCTTGATGAAGTCACTAGTGCCTTAAAAAATCGTCAAATTGGTTATTTTGGCGGTATTGAAGCCAATCCACGCTATGAAACGTTAATCAAAGCTGTCGCCCTCATTGAAAATGAAGGCTACGATTTTTTGCTGGCTGTCGGTGGTGGCTCTGTCATTGATGGTACTAAATTTATCGCTGCTGCCGTCAATTATGCGGGTGATAAATGGGAAGTGGTGACCAGTGGAGGGGCGACTATTCAGCACGCATTACCATTTGGTACTGTTTTGACACTTCCGGCAACTGGCTCTGAAATGAATAAAGGCTCTGTGATCACTCGCGAAGAACTCCACGCGAAACTCGCCTTCATGAGTGACAAAGTTTTCCCTCAATTTTCTATTTTAGATCCTGTAAAAACCTATACATTGCCACCTCGCCAAATCAGTAATGGTGTGGTGGATGCCTTTGTCCATGTTATCGAGCAATACCTCACCTATCCTGTGAATGCGAATGTTCAAGATGCCTTTGCCGAAGGTTTGCTCAGAACCTTAATCGATATTGGACCGAAAGCGCTAGCTAACCCAACCAATTATGATGTCCGCGCCAATCTCATGTGGACAGCCACGCTCGCCTTAAATGGTTTAATTGGTGCAGGTGTCCCGCAAGACTGGGCTACCCATATGTTAGGACATGAAATTACGGTTCTCTACGGTTTAGATCATGCCCAAACATTAGCCATTGTTCTGCCTTCGTTAATGGAAGAAAAACTGCCACAGAAACAAGCGAAAATGGCACAATACGCAGAACGCGTTTGGGATATCCGTGAAGGTAGCGAAAAAGAAAAAGCGCTCAAAGCCATTGAATTAACAAGAGACTTTTTCGAATCAATGCAAGTTAAAACTCGCTTTAAAGATTACCAACTCAATCAAGATGTTGTTGAGCCATTAGTGAACAGCTTGGTGGCACATAGCATGGTGACCCTAGGCGAACATCGCGACATTACCCCAGAAGTCAGCCGCCGAATTTACATCGCATCATTATAAATCGTTGGTTGAACAAAAGAGCGCATCTATTGCGCTCTTTTTTATAATTCTGACCCATCCTAAATAAGGTGACTCTTTTTTCATCAAATCTTGGCATACACAACACTGACTAAAAACACAATGTTGGTATATCAGATACTCTCTATCAAGCTTGTACTCAACAATACGATTCCCCGCTCTCCTTTGATATTGAAAAGGGAAATCCCTGCCTTGTTTATATGCCTGTCAAAATGAACAATACTAAATAATTAATTTATTTTTTATGCAGTTAAGCCGATAGCAGATAACTCTGCTATCGATGTTTCGCCCTTCTCTAGCCAGATAATTGATTGGCAATGGCACAATAGCATGATCAAAATATTGTTTTGATTTTCGCCCCTAATAAGCCATTTCTTGGGGCTGAAATTTTAGGTATTTTATAGCACTAAATTACATAAAACATTTTTATAACAATTATTGTCTTCCTAGGTCGTGAGCCATGTTTTCTAAATCCAATATCTCTAATACTGCACTGCTCGCATCTTCATTGCTATTAACCATTGGCCGTGGCGCGACCTTGCCATTTATGGCGATTTATTTAACACGTCAGTATCACATGGCCATCGATATTGTTGGTATTGCCATGACCATCGCGTTAACGGTGGGAGTCTTATTTAGTATGGGATTTGGCATGCTGGCGGACAGAGTCGATAAAAAACGCTGCATGCTCATTGCCGTATTCGCCTTTATTTGTGGCTTCATCGCCATTCCATTAATGAATAATGCCCTGCTAGTTATTATCTTTTTCTCACTCATTAACTGCTCTTATTCCGTCTTTTCGACAGTTTTAAAAGGCTATTTCGCCGATACACTCGCTTTATCCTTAAAAACTAAAGTTTTTTCGCTCAACTATACCTTTATTAATATCGGCTGGACGGTAGGCCCCCCTATCGGGACATGGCTATTAATGTACAGCATTAATTTACCTTTTTGGTTAGCCGCCGTTTCAGCAGCTGCACCGATATTCTTTATTCAACGTTTTGTTCAAAGCACCAAACCTGCTAGCCATGTTGATGGTCAGCCGCGAGTGTGGAACCCTAAGGCGATGCTTCACGACCGTGCATTAGCTTGGTTCATTCTCTCAACCTTTCTTGGTTCCTTGGTATTCGGTTCATTTACTACGTGGATTTCCCAATACGTCATCACCGTTGCTAACAGTGATTTCGCGCAAGCCGTTATTGGTGTCATCTTACCCGTCAATGCCGTCGTCGTGGTGACATTGCAATATGCGGTTGGAAAACGCATTACACCCGACAATTTGAGGCGTTTAATGACCTTAGGTAGCCTATTCTTTTTGGGGGGATTAGCTGTCTTTATGGGCTCAGGTGATAACCTCTATTTATGGGCATTAGGGTCATTTATTTTCACGCTGGGTGAATTAATTTATGCCCCAGGAGAATACATGTTAATTGATAGCATTGCGCCTGAAGGTATGAAATCCAGCTATTTTTCAGCTCAAGCGCTAGGGCTACTTGGCGGGGCGTTTAATCCGATGATGACAGGGTTCGTTCTCACTGAACTCGCGCCTTATTCCATCTTTATTATCTTAATGATTGTCACCGTATTGGCGTGGCTGAGTATGCTTAATGGCATGCGGATAAAAAACAAACAAAGCCTCGTTGTTTGATTGTATAAAACCCGCAAATGATAAGCCATTTAGCGGGTTTCTTTTTGCTATTTCAACATGGTCATTTTTAAAGTTTCTCCCAAAATTTTGATAGCATTGCGCCTTCTTGGGATCAACTCAGATGCATAATTAATACGTAAGTGATTTGAGTAACAATCTCCAGCAGCAAAGTGTGCTCCTGTCAATACAGTCACTTTATTGCGATGTAAAATATCCATCAGCTTTGTACTGTCCACAGCAGGATGCTCGACCCAGAGTGAAAATCCTCCTTGAGGTCGTGAGATCCGCGTATTTGCTGGAAAATGCGTTTCGACTAACTCACGATATTGACACTGTAATTCACGGTATTGCTGACGCATTCGGCGTAAATGCAAAAAATAATGCCCTTCTTTTAAAAAATTACTCATTACTTGCTGCATAAATACCTCACCCGAACAATGGGACAGGTATTTTAAGTGCATTACTTTTTCTTTATATTTACCGGGAATAATCCAACCAGTACGTGTTCCCGGTGCCACCGTTTTAGAAAATGAGCTACACAAAATCACATGCCCATCAGTATCCAGAGATTGAATTGTTGAAGGGCGTGGGTAGGTATACGCAAGCGGCGCAAGGCAATCATTTTCGATCACGGTCCCTTGGTACTTATTGGTTATTTCCAGCAGCTTTTGCTTATTTTTTTCCGGCATAATACTGCCCATAGGATTATTACATGTCGGTGTTACAACCACGGCTTTCACTTACCAACACTGAAATGCCTCTTCTAACCTATCAAGATTAATTCCCGTTTGAGGATCAACAGGAATTTCAATAATTTTACGACCTAATCCATACAACGTCTGCAATAACCCCGGAAATGTAGGAGACTCCACCGCGACCACATCATTTCCTTGTGTACACGCTTGTATTGCAATTGAAAGTGACTGGTGTGCGCTAGTCGTTGTCACAATATCATCAGGGGTAAATGACTGGCGATAATCTGACACATGATAAATTTGCTCCCTTAGTGCGGCAAGCCCTTGTAAGCTATCATATTCCAGCGTTAAGGGGTTTTTACGACGCGCAACCATATTCATTTCTTGCCATAACGGCTCTAAGGTTTTGCCCATAATATTCGGTACCGCACACGAAAGTGATGTCACCCCGACACGCTCTTCTACACGTAAGAAATCCATCGTCGGATTCCACTTATCAATATGAACCGGTTTTTGAATATAGTTTGCCACCTTAGGCAGCTGGGCTGTTACCTTTTCAGGGATCACAAAATAACCTGATTTCGGTACCGCATAAATGAGCTGACATCGCTCCAGTTCACGATAAGCAAGCTGAACAGTGGTAATGCTTACATCATGACAACGGCTAATATCACGTACAGACGGCATTTTTTCTCCGCCAAGAAACTCCCCTCGATGGATTTTGCTCTGAAGCATCTGGGCTATCTGTTTATAAAGCATCGCTCTCATATCCTTAACATCGTATCCCGTAACTGTAATGTAATACAAATTTCGCTTGGATGATCTGTATTTTGCAAAAAATCAGATCTGTCACTTTTTTAAGTTAATTTCTAATGCGATGCTAAATAAACAAAATACAACGATAGGATTTTATTTATGGAATATGAAAAAAACATAAAGGGTAAGCCATACCCTAAATTTATATTAGTTCAAGTAATTATGTTTATTTTAAAAAGCATAAGGAACTTATTTTTAAGGAAAAAACATGAAAAATACAAAAACCAGAAAATCTAATTTGTTATTCAAAGAAATAAAATTAATTTTAATTAATCTTTAAAGGATATAAAATAGGCTTCACATACCATAACAAATAATACCTGCTATCTTTATAATCCTATTAACCAATAAAAATAAATATGTAATTTTCATATTAAAATTTGCTGCACAATTGTTGTATTGGCGCAGCATTATCTTTTTCATCATGAATATGTTTATTTTCTGATGGATTCTTTTAATAATAAAGCGCGTTTGCGATCAATTCCCCACCGATAGCCAGATAAAGCGCCATCATTTCTTACCACACGATGGCAAGGGATCGCGATTGCGAGCATATTAGCGCCGCAAGCATTCGCCACAGCACGAACCGATTTAGGCGAACCTATTTTTTCTGCGATTTCTCGATAACTGACTGTTTTACCAACAGGAATGGTTCTCAAAACTTGCCATACTCGCTGTTGGAAAGCGGTACCTCGGATATCTAGCGGAAGATGAAGACCTATTTCAGGGACTTCTATAAATCCAATCACATTTGCGACAACTTGATCGAAATCTTTATCTCCACCAATCAATTGCGCATGAGGAAATTTATCTTGTAAATCATTGAGTAACAACTCTGGATCATCACCCAATAAAATGGCACAGATACCGATTGAGCTCTGTGCAACAAGCACATTTCCCAATGAGCACACCGCTAAGGCAAAATAAATTTGATGCCCATCTCCACCGGACTTCCATGCCGTGGGTGTCATTCCTAAACGCGCAGTCGCCGTTTCATAAAAACGACTATTTGAATGAAAACCCGCATCATATATGGCATCCGTAATCCGTTCATTCTCAGCTAATTGAGCTTGCACTTGCTGATGGCGATAGGCATCGCGATAAGCTTTAGGCGTCAATCCCACCTGAGATTTAAATAACCGATGAAAATGAAATGGACTAATACCGACATATTCGGCTAACTCCGCTAAAGTGAATTGTTGATTCGTTTGCTCTATATACCGACAAGCAAGCTCAATTTTTTCTTGATAAAACTGAGCTTGCTGTGACATTTCATTACGATGACGTTTTCCTGAACGGAACCCTTGCTCTATCGCTTGCTGCTCATTATCAAAAAACAGCACATTGTCTCGATTCGGTAAACGACCAGCCGCAGATGGGTGGTTATAAATTTTTGACGTTTTTACACCATATACAAAATAGCCATCGGCCGATTTATCACGGTTTTTCAGCGCATTCCAGCGCTGCTCATCGGTGATCCATTGATTCTTCGTTGTCATAATATTAACCCTTTACTGATTTCACCATGCTCAGTATCTTCGGTTATTATATGCCTAACACTCCAAACCTTGCTTTTTAATTCGCCGTACAGACTGCGCCTTGTGTTTGTTCTTCAGTATTTTTTCGACGAACGATCAGCAAAATTGAACCAAGCTAAGTGCCTCGTTTTCTTTTTCTAAATTCACTTAATGTCATTCCGGTATGCCGTTTAAAATAACGGCATAAGTATGACGTATCTTCAAAATTTAATTCATCCGCAATACCTTGAATAGATAATATACCTCTCTCGAGCTGTGCTTTAATTTCTAACACCACTTGCCTGTCTATTAAAGCTTTGGGCGGATCATTAAAAAAATCCTTCACGATTTGCGATAAATAAAATGGCGTAATGGCCAGTTGTTTTGCGTAAAATTTAACATCCCGTTGCTGCTTACAATGCTGTGTGATTAGCGACCAAAATTGCCAACATAATTTAGCTTTACGACTACGTTCCTCTTTAAAAATAGCCCCAGAATGATCAACTTGATTAGCGATTTCCAAAAAGAAGTTTTGCAGATGCTGGCGCAATTGCAGCTTTCCATGTTCTGTACGTTCCTGCAGGTAATAGCGAAATAGTGCGTACCAATGTGAAAATAAACGTGCTTGCGCCGATGTCATCGATAATCGAGGCTGAAAATTAAAAAAAGCAAATAGCGAGCTTGGTAAAACAAACGCAATATCTGTGGCAAAAGCCTTGTCAATATGAATGTAATCAACAATAAAGTTCCTAGAGCGCTTTTGTAGCATCACGAATGTATCTTCATATAGAACAAATAAATCATCTTTACGTAAAGCATACTGTTTAAAATTAATATTAAAAACAGCCATTCCCTGCCGACCAATGCATAACGTCACATAATCTGGCGATATTACGCTATTTTGTAGCTCCTCGAATGTCGATGACCCAAGACATACGACGCCGCTCCATATTAATTGATGATGTTTTAAATCTTGCATATAAACTCACCTTACTGGATTTCGCTCCTTATCATTAGTTTTCAAAAGTACCTAAACTAACGAGATTTTTCCCTTATATACCACAAATAAATACCTAAAATAAGTCTTGTTAATTACCCCCAACAACGAAGAGAAATATGATGGTGTTATATACTGAACGACTGATTTTACGTCCTTGGCTGATGAGCGATGCCACTAATCTGTATCATTACGCTAAAGATGAACGTATCGGTCCTATTGCCGGTTGGCCGCCTCATCACAGCATTGAAGAAAGTGCTGAAATTATTCAATCCATTTTTATGCGTGATGGTGTATTTGCCGTTGCATTGAAAGAAGACAACAAAGCAATTGGGTTAATTGGTTTATCCATTGGCAAAGACAGTAATTTTCCTATTGGCGATAATGATGCAGAAGTAAGCTATTGGATCGGCGTTCCATTTTGGGGTAAAGGATTTATTCCAGAAGCTCTATGTGAAATTATGCGTCACGGATTTAAAAACCTTAAAATGGATAATTTATGGTGTGGATATTTTCAAGGTAATCAACAGTCTAAAATTGTGCAAGAAAAGTGTGGATTTCAATATTACGCGACATTAGCACCGCAATTTATTGAATTAATCGGTGAAACAAAAATCGAAGAAATTAGCCGTATTACCTATGAGCAATGGCAAGCGTGTATTTGACTTGCCGAATTACGCTATCCTAACCAGATAGCGTAATTCCCTCATAACGACTCATTGCAGTTTATCTGACCACTCATATGGAATTTGTAACAATCTACTGCAATTCAAAGAAAATAACCGACAGCCCTCTCCCATCAATGCTATGATTTCCTGATATTTACAAATAACTTTTCATATTATAAAAATATCCAAGGTAAACACATGCACGACTATGGTATTTGGACAATTATCACACCGATTGTCACAATTCTCTTGGCAATACTCACTCGCCAAGTGATGCTTTCATTAATGCTAGGGATTTTAGTTGGTTTTACTGTTATTAATGACCATAACCTATTACTCGGTATTCGAGGAACAGTGGACGGCATCATTGATACATTTTCTTCGGCGGGTAATACACGTACCATTGTCTTTATGGTCATGATTGGCGGGATCATGCGTTTAGTCGTCGTCACCGGAGGGGTTAGAGCCCTCGTCCAGTTACTCACTAATAAGACAAAGTTAATCAAAAATAGAACAGCAACACAATTGCTCGCCATAGTAATTACATCCCTGATTTTTATTGAGAGCTCCATTAACCAGCTAGTAGCTGGTGCCTCTACTAAGAATTTAGCGAGACAATATGGCGTCGCGCCAGAAAAAATGTCCTATCTTATTCAAACTGCCTGTGTGTCGGTCTGCTCATCTGCTGTTATTAATGGTTGGGGTGCGGTTATTATGGGGCTAATAGGTGTACAAATCTCCCAAGGTCTTATTTCAGGTGAACCTTTCGATATTCTCATTAAATCTATTGGCTACAACTTAATGGCATGGCTATCGCTTGCGACTATCTTATTTTATGTATTCACCAATTTTTCTTGGGGACCAATGAAAAAGGCTGAAATAAAATATCAGCAAGATTTCAACGCAGGTAAATTAACAAAATCCTCATTAAAAAATGAAGAAGAAGAAATTATCGACCACCCGAATGCATATTCGGCACTGAATTTTTTTATTCCTATTCTTTCAACTGTATTAATGGTTCCTGTTGCCTTATATATTACGGGCGACGGTGATTTCAGCAAAGGAAGTGGGTCTACTTCCGTTTATTGGGGAGTTATGTTTGGTACGGCTGTTTCTTTTTGCTGGTTTATCGGAAGACGGCTATTAAATATCGATAACTTCTTTAAGGAATTATTCATTGGCTACGCCAGTATGCTAAAAATCAGCTCTATCATGATTTTAGCTTTCTTAATGGGTAATGTATCCTCTGAACTTAATACTGGAGCTTATATTGCTGAGGTCACTCAAGGTATTATGGCGCCGGGTTTCTCTATTGGCTTTATTTTTATTATAAGTGCCATCATGTCTCTAGCGACGGGAACCTCATGGGGAACCTTTGCCATTATGATCCCAATTGGTGTTCAATTAGGCTTATCCGTTGGTATGCCAATTGAATATATGATTGGGGCAGCAATTTCAGGATCAATCTTTGGCGACATGACCTCACCTATTTCCGCAGATGCCATTGTTGCTTCTATGGCCACAGATTGTGACCATATAGAACATATTCGTACTCAAATGCCTTATGCATTAGTGACCGCAAGCTTTGTACTGGCTATTTATCTCTATTTAGGGTTTACCAATTAATACAGGGGAATTTAGATGTCTCTTCAACAAACATTAACTCAATTCGCGAAAGTTGACTTGCTTAAAGCATCGACCCCACTGAATCGACTCGATAATTTGTCACGTTTATATGGACGAGAAATCTATATTAAACGTGATGATATGACGCCGTTGGCGATGGGCGGAAATAAACTCCGTAAGCTCGAGTTTTTAATGGCTGATGCTTTAGCCCAAAATGCAAAAATTATTGTCACTGCGGGTGCTATTCAATCTAACCATGTTCGCCAAACGGCTGCTGTTGCCGCTATGTTTGGCTTAAAATGTGTCGCTTTATTAGAGAACCCTATTCAAAGTGAAGATAGCAATTTCCTGCATAATGGAAATAAACTACTCACTGACTTATTTGGCACTCAATGTGTAATGTGTGAAGAATTAACCGACCCACAAGCGCAAATGGCAGAATTGATTCAATCGTTAGATCTTAAAGACGCTTATATTGTCCCAGTCGGTGGTTCAAATGGAATTGGCGCATTGGGTTATGTCCAGTGCGCCATTGAAATTGCCCAACAAAAACCAACCAATATTGAGTTTGATAAAATCATTGTTGCTTCAGGTAGCGCAGGAACTCACGCCGGTTTAGCGATGGGTCTGCAAGAATTGCTTCCAGCATCGCAACTCATTGGTGTCACAGTTTCTCGTAAACAGCAAGATCAGGCACCCAAAGTTGAAAAATTGCAAAACGAATTAGCGCAATTACTGAAACTCGAAAAAACACCCGAAATCACTCTTTGGGATGATTTCTTCGCCCCCATGTATGGCATGCCGAATCGTAGTGGTTTGAATGCAATAGCGCTGTTAGCACAAAAAGAAGGGATCTTGCTTGATCCTGTTTATACAGGAAAAGCCATGGCTGGCTTGATTGATTACTTAGATAATTCATCCGATAAAACCCCTGTATTATTCGTTCATACAGGTGGAGCACAAGCACTTTTCGCTTATTCAGAAATCAACAAAACCATTAAATAATAAATATCGCTCTATGGGGTCAGTTATTTCCATAGAGCGTCTATTTTAGACTCGCGATTTATTCGTTACCCATAACCCGAAGATAATCACTATCCCCCCCAATAATGCAGAGAATGTAATCTCTTCATTTAAAAACAGCGCTCCTATTATTACCGCTGTCAACGGATTCAGTGCAATGAATGACCCCGCACTCGCTGCACCTAACTGATCAATACCTTGGTAATACCAAATATAAGCCAGTGCTGAACCTAAAACACCTAAATAAAACAAGCTAACAATATCAGTATTAGTTAAATGAGCTACCCCTTCTATTGTTAATTGCCCTGCCATTCCCGTCACGATAATCAACAGTAAAGTTCCTAATAACACAGCATAAGCAACAGTATGCATCGCACCAATTTCTCGAATAATATTTCTACCAGCAACCGTATAAATTCCCCAACTCACCACACAACCTAATATAGCGATATCACCTTGATTTGTTAAAAATCCATTTACCCCTGATGTTTTTGCAGAGAGTAATATCGTTGCACCTAATACACAGCAACTAATACCAACGCCTTTCATTAAGGTGATTTTTTCACGCCATAATAAATATGATATTAGTGCAATCATTGCGGGGTTAATTGCGACTAATAAGGCCGCTCTTGATGCCGGAATCAACTGTAACCCATAGAAAAAAAGTACCTGATAAATAAAGATGCCACTACACCCTAATAACAAGACTTGGGCAAACTGACGGATATTTATTTTCTTCCAACCCAAACGAGTCACACTCAGCAAAATAACTAATGAAACGCTAGCAAAAAGAAATCGCACTGTAGCTGAAAGCAATGGAGATATATCAGACTGTAGCACCCTTCCTGCAATAAATGTTCCTCCCCATAAGATAGAGACACAGATCATTTGCAACACAATCATGTTTACCGGTCTAAGGTATTTATTATTTTTCATTCCATCGCGGATTACCCTATTCAAAATACTCACCTCTTCCAATCAGAAATTATGCAATTTATTGACTCGCCCACATCAGATGGATAAGTTATTGGTTATCTATCATCATATGCAAATGAGCTTTTACTCATGACATTAAGTCAATTGGAAATATTTACCCTTGTTGCTGAGCTTAAAAGCTTTACCTTAGCGGCAATGTCATTGAAGATTTCCCAATCTGCGGTTTCCCATGCGATTAAATCACTCGAAAAAGATTTAAATGTCATGCTATTTACGCGGGAACAAAACCAAATCACGCTGACAGAAATTGGTTGTACCCTATTAAACCGAGCACAACACATATTGAGTCTTCAGGAAACCATGAGGCAAGAGGCCCAAGCCTCTAATGGATTGAAAAAAGGTGTACTACGGATTGGTTCTTTTGGACCAGGCTCTTCAACTAACATTCTGCCGCCATTATTGACCGCATTTCGTCAACAATACCCTGATATTCAAATCATTGTTGATGAAGGTGATGACGAAAGTGTGACTCAATGGTTGCAAGAAAAACGCGTAGATGTTGGCGTTGTCGTCTTGCCAGACGAACGTTTCGATACTTTTCTTGTGAAACAAGATCAATACGTAGCCATATTGCCATTAAACCACCCATTAGCGATTCATGAGGGGCTTACTTTAAAACAGTTATGCAATTATCCTTTTAACCTAACTCAAGCTGGCTCAGGAAAGGTTGTACTGAGCTTATTCTCTGCACAAAAGCTGACTCCTAAGATTCAATTTAGAACCCGCCAACTTCTAAGCACTTTTTCATTAGTAGCTCGAGGTGAAGCTGTGTCAATTGTGGCTCAACTCGCAATCCCCGAAAATATTAACAACATCGTCGTAAAACCATTAATTCCCCGCGTGACTCGGGATATTGCCTTTGCAGTTAATAACCTCAGTGATGCTTCTCCAGCCACAAAAGCCTTTATTAAGCTAGTAAAAAGCTGTCATCGTGATTAAGCGTTTGCTGTTGTTAATCGGTAATGAATAACATATAGGCAATTTTCTGTTGGGTAAATTTCACGAATTAAAGCTTTCAATGTTTCTAATGTCATCCCTTCTTGAGTCGCGTGATACTCTGAAATATCATCGTAGTTCAGTGACTCAACAGAAAGTATCTCAATATCGGTATAGTACTCGCCAGTTTCTAAAGCGTGGACTTTGACAACTGAGCCTGGTACATAATGACTCTCACTTTCATCACGAATGGTGATCACTTTTTCACCGGAAACAACCAGTGGTAATAAACGCTCAAAGAACGTGATGGTTTCGGGGATATTATTCACAGATATTCCTTAATCTTTTATTAATTAAACAAATGCTATCCCATGTACCATAGTGTCAGCAATCTCAATTTTCTCAATAGACTAGAAACGTTCAGTTAATTTATTAGGACACCATGAAATGACTCACAACGAAGCGTGTTTTTACTTATTAGAAGATATTTTTTGGTCTGCTATCAGCCTAAAGACGCATCATGTAGAGCCAAATACGTTTGCCTATTTTACTGAGCTAAAAACTCCCGCTTTTAATTATATTTACTTGCATTCAGGAGCAACTATTGCTGGCTTTGAAGCGGCAAATACATTGTTTCAACAACATTCAAAACCCTATATTTTAGTTGTTCACACCGATGAATTACCCAAGTTCTCACATTGTATACAACAACATGATCTTATTGATGATGGTGAATCAACAGCGATGGTATTTGAACTTACGGGGAATGAATTCAAAACGGGAAACCAGTTACCAGATGGCTATGATATAAAGCTTAGTAATCATAATCTCTCAGACTGGTCAAAACCGCTTATTACTGCGTTTCCTGTAGTCAATGAACTAGATTGCGATAATGATGAATCCATTATTGATGAATATATTCGCTATCATCAGCGTGCGTTGGACAAGCAAATCAATATCATGCATTTTGTCTCATTTAATCAGCAGACCCCAGTATCATCACTAACACTCACGCTACACAATGACATTGCGCGCTTAGATGATATTGGTACAGACATTGAATTCCAGAGGCAAGGATTTGCCACGACATTGATTAAATATGCTTTACAGATTTGTAGTCAACATAGAATCAAGCAGTGCTATTTGGAAGCGTCTAGCGATGGTTTATCGGTATATCAAAAACTTGGATTTAAATCGATATTTAAATATCACAGCTATATTTCAGAATAAAATCAATTACGTCCAACTCTGCTCTATCGGAGTTGGGCGTAAAGGCGGGTTTATTTTTGTTTGTTTATCCCTGCATACCAATCTTGAATATCCTTGATAACACTAGATGATTGATTATTACCCTGACTATTTTGAAAATAATGGTCCAATGTTGAATAGGTTTTATAGGTAATATTAGGATTTTTTACCTCATCCATCATTTTTTTTGCCCCTTCAACATCGACATTCGTATCTGCAAGAGTTTGAATCACTAAGTGCGGTTTATGTACACCTTGCAATAGTTTTTTATTATCAATAGTTAATGCTTCATACCACCAATTTTGCCCATGCCCACTCGGAAATTGATTGTCCTCTAAGTGTTCATGCAATACAGCATTTGCAAACTGGTTAAATCCTTCAATTGCACCGTCTACTTCTTCGGGGGGAACACTCTTTTTAATGCTATAAAACACATCATTAATAAAAAACTGTCCGCCACCATTTAACGAAATCGCAGCATCAATAAAATTGACCTTAGACGCGATAATATTGGTAATAATTGCCCCTTCGCTTCCTCCAAGTAAAACAATATATTGATACTGAGGTTTTAGTTGATTTAACACAGCAATATAATTATCCACACGCTCAAAATAAGAATCATTCCTCATGTATTCTACAGGGCACTCATCTTCTGAAACTTCTTCACCATTTTGTCCTATTTGGGCGTTTAACCCTGTTTTTTCCACCAATAGAACGTCACTATTAGGTAATACCGCCCTAAAATTCTTAATCATATTTTGGTTATTTACGACACTTTTGCAGTCAGAACCTTGAATTAATACTAAGAGTTCTTTCGATGAATTTGACTGACTCTTTAGCAAATAATAGTGGATCTCTTTTTTATCAATTTTCAGTGTTTGCATCTCGAAATTGTCATTCGCTGATTTGGCAAACATCGAATAGCTCGCTAAAAGTACAATGCCTAATATGATTCTTTTCATATCCGCAATCCGACTCCTCTATTTTTTGTCTTCTAAAACAATATGTTGATGCATGCTGTCTTCTATTTCGTTATTTATGCTATTTTTCTCACAAGATTAAGCATGTTTATGCAGGTACGATCTCTTTATTTTCGCTATCATAACAACGCATTTATAGATAATATCATTGAGTTATATAGTTTTTTATAAATTAAGTGCTTGTCGTAGGATAGCATTAAATAACAAATTATCTGCATATCGCACGAAACGCCTTAATTTATCCTCAGATTTACTTTATAGATATTGCTAAAAAGCACTGTAAGCGTTGCATAATAATGAGAGCTAAGACTAAAGATAGAATGACAACTGCGGCAACAGTTGCCGATTTTAGAGGTTTAGTTATTATCAGTAGATAAGTATCAACAGCTTTACTACCAATAAGTTAACAGAATTTTACATGGGATCAGATTGATTATTTACCCCATTTTTGACTAACACATTTTGTATCAGGTAACTGACTAATGAATATACCGCTCTACTATTTACGACATTACCAATCGATCGAAAAGACGTTTTGGACTTCGATTTGTGAGCACAGTATCCAGATTGCACAACATACAATTTGTTATTTAACTCCGTTAAATTCCCCCGCATTTAATTTTATCTATTTGCAGCCAGATTCGACCCATCACGCATTTATGCAAGCTTATAACCTGTTTGTGTCGCAGAAAAAAAATCATACCTTGGTTATTCCAGAAGAAATGCTACCAAAAGTGATTGATGATATTGAAGCACTTAACTATAAGCGTGACAGCGTCACCACAGCAATGGCATTAACTTTATCACAGCAAAAAGAAGTTAATTTACCAGATAATCAAGTAGATATAGTATTAGCCAACCATGATTTGTCCCTTTGGGCAAAACCATTAGTTTCTGCTTTTTACCTTTCAGAAGAACACGATTTAGTGATCCAAGAATATGTCCGCTACCATGAAGATGCTCTTCAACAAGGTGCTCCTCAATTCCATTTTGTTCTCTTAGTCAATGGTGAACCCGCGACATCAATGACTGTGACTATTGAAGGTGAGTTAGCACGTTTTGATGACATTGGCACCGAACCTAAATTTCAGGGTAAGGGCTACGCATCCCAACTCATTGACTATGCGCTAGCATTTTGCCGTCAACAACGTGTGGAACATTGTTTCTTAGATGCTTCTGAAGCAGGTTTTGACTTATATAGAAAATTTGGATTTGAGCCACTGTTTCGTTATATCAATTATGTTTGGTGTAACAAAAACACAATGCATTAATGGCTTGATGTGATGATCAGTAATGCCGATAGCGACTGGCTATCGGCAATACTAGTAGAAAAAATTAGAAACTAAATTTCATCGCAGGCCGTTTTTAAAGCCGCTGTTTGCTCGAATTTTTCAATTCCCAGCTCAATTAACCGGCTGATCAATTCTTGATAAGTCATGCCACCTTGCTGCCATAACTTTGGATACATGCTGATATTAGTAAATCCTGGTAATGTATTGATTTCATTAATCACAACATCGTTGTTTTCTGTTAAAAACACATCAACACGGGACATACCACTGCAATTCAATGCTTGATATGCTTCTAGCGCAATCGCCCGAATTTTATCACTAATATCATGCTCTAGATCTGCTGGGGCAACAACGGATGCTCCATTTTCATCAATATATTTAGTATGGTAAGCATAGAAGCTATCATGCAACACAATTTCGCCACATGGGCTTGCAAGTGGATGCTCATTTCCAAGCACTGCACACTCAATTTCACGACCTTTCACTGCGCTTTCAATCAGCACTTTTACATCAAATAAAAATGCAAAATCTAATGCCGCGTTAAACTCGCTTTCATTATTAACTTTACTGATCCCAACTGATGACCCTTGGTTAGCAGGTTTAATAAATAATGGTAAGCCCAGTTTTTCAACCGTCGCTAAGTAGCTGATTTCATCACGCCCACTTTTTAATATCGTGATAAATGGTGCAATATGTAACCCGGCATCTCTTAGTAGGCGCTTAGTGACATCCTTATCCATACATGCGGAAGAACCTAAAACACCCGGACCTACAAAAGGTAGATTCGCCATACGCAACAACCCTTGCAAAGAACCATCTTCACCTAAGTTACCGTGGACGATTGGAAAAATAACATCAATTTGCGGGAGCGGTTTTGCATCTTCTAAAGAAATGAATTGTTCACTCTGTTTACCAGGAACAATTGCAATACTGCGTTTTGGTGTATTTAACGCAATATGAGCAGGATCATCACCATGTAGCAGGAAGTTTGCTTCATCATACTCATGCCATTGCCCTTCTTTATTAATACCAATCAGGCATACATCAAATTTACTACGGTCTAATCCATTAATAATATTTTTAGCTGATTGCAACGAAACTTCATGCTCGGTAGATTTTCCACCAAAAATGACACCAACCCGAATTTTGCTCATTATTCACTCCAACATAAAGACACCAAAACGATTCTGGGAAATATAGCACGCAGAGAAATAGTTAGGGCATAAAATCTTCACTGCATCAGTAGGTTCGATGATTTAATGACCAACCCCTTAAAATTATACAATTTTTATACCGATTGCTGAGTCATTAACAAGCTTTGTCTAACGTTCTCTTCTAACCATGATTTAAAAATTGCGACAGGGGTATTCGCGTTTGTCTCTTTTGCTGAAAGTAAATAATACGCTGATCCATCTTCAATGAAGCCTTCAGGAGCAATTAATTGTTTTGTTTCAATTTCATCTGCAACCATTAGAAATGATGCGATAGCCGCCCCTTGCCCAGCTAAAGCTGCCTGTAAGCAAAGATAAAAATGTTCAAAACTGATTCGTTTATTCTTTTGTAAATTGATCCCACTGCGAGATTGCCATGTTTGCCAAACATTGGGACGTGATGACGGTACAAGTAATGGCATATCCGTATATGGCTGGTCACCCAATTTTTTTACAACCCCCATCCATTCAGCACATATTTTTGTCGCATAAATATTATCACTCCATATGAAATCATTGCGACGAAGTGCAAGGTCAGTCCCCGTTTTGGCAAAATCAATCGGTCCACCAGCTGCAACTAAGTGCACTGTAATTTCAGGATGCTGTTGATAAAACCGAGTTAACCGCGGTATCAGCCATTTCATTGCGATAGTGGGTTCACACGATAAGCTCACCATTTGGCTTTGAGGATGATGAATTATTTTCTCTACTGTCTCAGCCAGCTGCTGAAACATGTTTGCGGTTGTTTGAAATAATAATTTACCTTCAGCCGTCAAAAAAACAGCTCGATTACGGCGCTCAAACAACGCTACGCCAAGGTATTCCTCGAGCAATCTTATCTGACGGCTAATCGCACTGTGCGTGATATGTAGCTCCTGAGCAGCTTTAACAAAGCTTTCATAACGTGCAGCCATATCAAAAAAGCGTAATGCGGTTAATGGTGGTAATTTCATAATGTTGGTCACTTAGCATCCAAATAAGTAATGAAAACAAACAGATTTTTGTGAGAATAAATCGCTTTTTTAATATCTACAATCTATTGATAATCAATAATCAAGTTTATTTAATTCATTTGTTATTTATCAATATTTACGTCAGCTTTCATTACAATTAGGACCCCACTATGAATGAACTCATCGCCGTTGCAACAATAACTATTTTGGCTGTTATTAGCCCAGGTCCCGACTTTGCTATGGTCACGAGAAATAGCTACTCTTATGGCACTAAAACGGGTTTATTATGTGCCCTTGGTATTGCTGCGGGTGTTCAAGTCCATGTGTTGTACACTATTTTTGGTGTAACGCTAATCATTATGAGCTCTCCCACATTATTTATGGCCGTCAAACTTCTCGGTGTCGGTTACTTGGTCTATATCGGCTTCAAGTCCCTGACAAACAAAATAGCGATCAACACGAGCCATAACCTTAGCCCTGTCTCAGCCCAGACCTCATTAACAGCCTTCAAGACGGGTTTTCTAACCAATGCACTCAATCCGAAAACTATGTTTTTCGTTATTTCTATCTATACGCAAGTGATCCAAACAGGTAATTCCCAATGGCTTAATTTCAGCTATGGCGTATTTATTTCCTTTGTGCACTGGCTATGGTTTAGCTTAATAGCTTTATTTTTTTCATCTCCATTAATTAGAAACAAAATTCTACAATATCAATTCGTTATGGATAAAGTGATCGGAGCTTTATTAATTGTCTTAGGTGTTTCATTACTGTTTTTTAATATTTCATAGTCAGTTTGAATCATCTAAACCTAGGAGACGACTTTTCTTGATAAAACTCATTAACCATGATCGCAAGCTCATACACATCGTTAGGTAGATTTAAGTGACGCATTTGATGGAGAGACACCCAGTGAAAATCCGTATGACATTGAGCATCACTTTCTAGTAACTCACATAAATAAACCATATCGATATGCCAATGTTCTCCTTGATGCTTATCGGCAATACGTTCTTTTAAAATAGCTAATGGGATGGGCAAGGAGTCAGTCTGACCTGAATGATTAACTTGTGCTTGCAGTGGGTAGCGGCAATCAATCACTTTGCAATGTAACCTTGTTTCTTCCAACACTTCGCGTACAACCGCCTCTTGCGGCTCTTCATTCGGGTCGACATGACCTCCTGGTGGTAACCAAATTCCCAATTTAGGGTGTTCATGTAAAAGAAACTCACCTTGTCGATTGCAGATCATCGCCGTTGCTGTGAAATGTTTAACTTGCTCCACTCTTTTTTCCTTAAAGTAATTGGACCTATAAATCAATCAAGTACAAAATAACATGCCTAATTGCCTGTAGTGCCACCGTCAATTCTTCATGGGATAAGGTACTAATTGCAACTCTTAACGCCTGCGGCGTCTTATTAGACGTGCTATAAGATTCCGCACTGCTAATAGCAATATGCTGTTTTTTTAACTCACTAACCACGATATCTGCACGTACACCTTCAGGTAACGGTAACCAGACAAAATAACTGGCAGGATGCGCAATATAAGGTATATCGACAAAAATCTGCTGGACTATTTTTTGCCGAATTTTTGCATCTCGCCGTTTATCTCTTTCAATACTGTCGACTTCACCTTTCTCAATCCAATCACATAAGATGGCAGTCGTTATTGCTGGTGTATTCCACGTTGTAATACGAATAATACGCTCTATATTCTCAATATATTGCTGTGGTGCCAACACGGCTCCTACCCGTAATCCGGTGGCAATATTTTTCGAAAAACCCGTCGTATAAAACGTAATTTCTGGTGCAAGCGTTGCTAACGGAACAACCGCAGGTCGCTGTAAAAACGCATAAGAACCGTCTTCAATTAAGAAGAATTGGTACTGCTTTGCTAAAGCAACTAACTTTTTGCGATCAGATAAATTCATTACCCAACCCAACGGATTGTGCAGTGTCGGCATGGCATAGTACGCCCGAAATTTTCTTTGCTGACACAGTTTTTCTAATGCCTGTAAGTTAGGACCATTTTCGGTCGTAGGCACTGATATCAACTCTAAGTGATACATTTTCGCGAGAGCTTTAAATCCAGGGTAAGTGAGTGCATCTACCGCAATAATGTCTCCAGGGCTAAACATACCCAAAATAATGGTTGCTAGACCATGTTGCCCACCACTCACTAAAGCGACTGTATCTACTGAAGCATGAGTCAGTCCGCGCTGTTTCAAATAGTTAGCAACGGTTTTTCTTTCATGTTCTCTTCCTGTATGTTGCTGATAATAAAGAATACCTTCCAAATCACCACCAACTGCAATCTCCCTCAGAGATTCACGCAAGAGCTTGGTCTGTTCTTTAGCTATTGGGTAACTGAAGTTGAGATCCAATGTATTTTTAGCAACATCTTGTTCAATACTCAGCTTAGGTAATAGATTGATATCTCTAACAAATGTTCCTCTTCCTGTTTCTCCTATAATCAATCCCTTTTCAATGAGTTCGCGATAGACCCGTGAAGCGGTCACTAAAGAAATACCGGATTTTTCTGCAAACTGCCGGTGAGTCGGTAAACGGGTTCCTACTTTTAATTCCCCATTCATGATCTGTGCTGAGATTGAATCAACATACTGCTTATAACGATTTTGTGTCATGAAATTGTACCTATGACAATTTTTTGATTGTCATGATTATGTCGATTAGTTTTGCAAAACTCCATGACAAATAACAACGGTCAATTATGAATCAAAATAAATCGTTAACCTCAAATCACACGACCATACCTTCTACCTCTCAGACCACACGAGGTTGGATTAATGGCTTTATAGGTATCGTTATTTTTAGCGGATCGTTACCTGCAACCAAGCTGGCTATCAGTGGCTTTACACCTGATTATTTAACCATCTTACGCGCTACCATTGCTGGGATCTTGGCTCTCATTATTCTGATAGTTCTACGCCAAAAAATACCAACAAAACAAAAAATTGCTCCACTTTTCATTGTTTCCTTAGGTGTGGTACTCGGTTTTCCATTTTTAACCGCACTTGCATTACAGTACATTAGCTCCTCTCACTCCATTGTATATTTGGGCTTACTTCCGCTGTCTACTGCTTTATTTGGTGTATTACGCGCAGGCGAGCGCCCTCGCAAATTATTCTGGTTGTTTTCAATCATGGGAAGTTTATTTGTAATCGGCTTCGCAATTCTTCAAGGTGCAACACACGCATGGCAAGGCGATTTGTATATGGTCATTGCGGTCATTGTCTGTGGGCTGGGTTATGCAGAAGGCACCGTACTCTCAAAATCATTAGGTAGCTGGCAAGTTATTTGTTGGGCTTTGGTTCTCGCATTACCAATCATGCTGATATTCAGCTTTTGGCGACTACCAACTACATTTTCCACTGTCTCATTTGAGGCATGGATGGGGCTCGCTTACGTATCTCTATTTAGTATGTTAATTGGTTTCTTTTTTTGGTACCGAGGTCTAGCGGATGGTGGGATTTCTGGCGTAAGTCAATTGCAGTTATTACAACCTTTTATCGGCTTAGTTCTTTCTGCTTGGCTACTCAATGAATCCGTTAATAGTGTCATGATAACTTCGACACTTGGCGTTATTCTTTGTGTGGCTGGTTCAAAATACTTTGCGCGTTAAGTATTGAAATTACTAACCTTAACGGAAAATTAAGGTTTAATGTTGGTTTATGGTAATGCTCAGACAATTTCATTAATTTACACCAATATCACTATTGACATGTGTGGACCTATGATACGTCTAAGTATTACCTTGATACTGCTTTACTCATTATTTATTTCTCCCGCTTCATTGTCTGAAACAGTACGATTAAATGTGACTTCCCCCGAGCAGACCACCTATGCGGAAACTTTTTCGCTACCGGGGACGTTCGTTGCAAGAAATGAGATCGCTATTGGTTCACCATTGCAACAACAAATGGTGATTGATGTTTTGGTTGAGGAAGGTCAATGGGTCGAGAAAAATCAGTTGCTCGCGATATTAGAATCTCCGATTCAAAATGCATCGGTTAGCCAACTTCAAGCCGAGACTGAAAAAGCAACTGCATATATTAAGCAGCAAAAAGTGGTGGCAGAACAAGCTCAAAAAGAGCTCTCTCGCCTTACACCACTTGCTAAAACAGGTGCTATTTCTACCAATGATTTCGAGAAAGCGAAATCAGAGTCATTAGCTGCACTTGCACTCCTAGACGCTAACAAAGCAGAGCTACGCCAGTTACAAGCACAGCTTGTAAAAGAAAAAAGTCAGCAAGAAAAATCACGTATTGTGGCGCCTATTTCAGGAGTAATCAGTGAGCGGCATGCTATTCGAGGAATGTTATCGGATAACCAATTGCTATTTAAAATCATTGAAAATGGTGAAATTGAATTTGATGCTTTAGCGCATATTTCTGAATTAAAGCGCTTATCAAGCCTTGAGCGCATTCAATTAAAAACATTAAATAATCAAATAATTACAGGTAAATTACGTTACTTATCCCCGAAAATAGATCCTATTTCACAACAAGGACGAATTCGCATTTCACTTGATGAAAATAGAGACAATCTTCAAGCGGGTGAATCCGGTACCGCCATTATTTCCAATGCAGAAAAACTGCAAACTACACTTCCATACAGCGCCATTCGCACATTAGATAATGGCGAAAGGATTATATTTATTGTTGTTAACAATAAAGTGAAACAACAAAAAGTCACCACTGGAAAAATTCACAATGGTCGTATAGAAATCTTATCGCCTATTTCTAGCGATATATTTGTCGTAACAAATGCCCAAGCATTTTTAACGGAAAATGATACGGTGAGTCCAGTAAAGGATAGACAATGAAACTGCAGTTATCTTCATGGGCAATTACCCGACCAATTCCTACTCTTGTTATTTTTTTAGCGCTGACGGTTGCGGGAATATTTTCATTCAATCAATTACCTGTGACCGCCAATCCTGTTATTAATTTTCCGATTGTAACGGTGACAATTACTCAAGATGGTTCCTCTCCAACCGAAATGGAAAATGCGATTACAAAACCCGTTGAGCGGGCAATATCGGGCATTCCTGGAATTCGACATCTTACATCAACAATTACAGAAGGAATTTCTACCACAACGGTTGAGTTTGATTTAACGATCGATGCCTATATCGCAACAAATGATATTCGTGAACAAATTGCACAGATCCGCAGTGACTTACCCCAATCCATTGATGAACCATTAATTAATCGCATTGATGTTGAAGGTGGTGCAATACTTCGTTATGCGGTTTCCTCTAATCGTCAATCTATCGCCGACTTATCATGGTTTATTGATGACACCGTCAGTAAACAGTTAATTATGGCTCCGGGTGTACAAAAAGTGAGTCGACTTGGCGGCGCTGACAGTGTTGTACGTATTGAACCTGACGCCAATAAATTAGCGGCATTGCAACTCTCAATAGCAGATATAAATGAGTTACTAAGAAGCATTCATCAAAATTCTTCTGGCGGCTCATCTAAATACAATGACTTGCAACATACAATTAGGATTTTAGGCGAAAAAAAGGATATAGATGAAATTAAGAATATCCAGTTACCTATTGGCAACCAGCAATGGATTAAATTAGGGGATATCGCGTCAATTTACCAAGGTCAAAAAACAACCAAAACCATTTCCCAATTAAATGGTGACAATGTAGTAGGCTTTGCTGTATTTCGTGCGAAAGGTTCTAGTGATACTGCTGTGGCAAATAATGTTGCATATGAACTTGATAAATTAAAACTGAAACACCCAGATATTACCATCCAACTAGTCTCATCAACTGTAAAGTATACTGAATCAAGTTACTATTTAACTATCCAAACATTATTAGAAGGTGCCTTCTTAACCATTATTATTGTGCTTTTCTTTCTAAAAAGTTGGCGTGCAACGTTAATCGCTGCAATAGCGTTACCATTATCCATTCTTCCTACTTTTTTTGTTTTAGCTATATTTGGCTATTCACTTAATAGCATTACCCTACTTGCTTTGACATTAGTCATCGGTATTTTAGTGGACGATGCTATTGTTGAAATTGAAAATATTCAAAAATATATCGAACGAGGTGAACGCCCTTATTTAGCTGCATTGAAAGCATCAGATGCTATCGGTTTTGCCATTGTTGCTATAACGTTAACTATCATTGCAGTCTTTTTGCCGGTTAGCTTTATTGGCGGCTTCGTTGGTAAATACTTCGTACCATTTGGCATTACTGTCTCTGCGGCTGTTTTGTCTTCCTTATTAGTTGCTCGCTTAGTCACGCCATTAATGGCAGCCTATTTACTGTTACCGACTAAAAAACAGCAGAGTAAACACATTATTCCTAACTGGATAAATCGATATACTCGCTTGTTAATGATGACATTAAAGCATAGGAAAATTGCGCTTTCGCTTGCTTTCATCTTTCTAATCGGCTCCATTTCCAGTATTGCTTATTTACCCATTGGCTTTATGCCTAACGGTGATATTAGTGTTAGCCAGATTGACGTTGAGCTCCCGCCCGGAACACCCGTTGAAGAAACACAAAAAGCGGTTCGGAATATGGCGGAAAAATTGAAAGAACGTACTGAAGTTGAATCAATTTATACCATTGCAGGTATAAGCGATGATGCCGATGGAATAGCTCAACATAAGGGTCAGATAATTCTGACATTAACCTCCCCAAATGAACGCGAAATGTCACAAAAACAATTTGAGAATTCAATTGCGCATTTCTTACAACAAACGCCCGATGCCCGTTATACCTTCAGTAACAGTGATGGTAGCAAAGAATTTTCATTAACCTTTACTGGCGCTAATCCAAAAGAGCTAGAAACTCAGATGCATAAACTGCGGGATAGCATCGCTAACATTAAAGGTATTAATAATGTCCGTGTTATTAAACCTCTTTTACGAAAAGAGCTTATTGTCACCCCTAATTTACAAGATTTAGGTCGAACTGCAGTTAATGTGGAAGAAATAGCTAGCACATTAAGAATTGCGACTATGGGTGAAAATAACTCTCGTAGTGCAAAATTTAATTTGCCAGAAAGACAACTCACGTTACAAGTTATTTTGCCTGACAACCAAAAAAATGATGCGGATGTCTTAAATAATCTCTATGTCCGAAGCGATGGTGAAAAAACGGTCCCAATTAAATCGGTTACCCATATTGATTTTAGCGATGGTCCATCACAAATTGATCGTATTAATCGTGCGAGAAAAATGTCTATTGAAGGAAATTTAGACGGATTATCACTTGGTGAAGCATTAGAAAGTGTAACTACTCTTCCTGAATATCAGTCACTGCCAAAAAGCATTGAACCATTAGAGTATGGGGATATGGAATTTATGCTGGATATGTTTGAGCGGTTCAGTACAACTATGTTTTTTAGTGTGTTATTAGTGTTTGCCATACTCATTATTTTGTTTAAGGATTTCATGCAACCTATAACAATTTTAGTTGCTCTTCCATTCTCCATTGGCGGTGCCATTATTGCTTTAGTGTTGTATGGCGCCATGATAGATCTCCCGGTTATCATTGGTATTTTAATGTTGATGGGGATCGTCACTAAAAACTCGATTCTTTTAGTTGAATTTATTCTTGAAAAAGAGCGTTCAGGATTAAATAGACAAGAAGCCATTATCGAAGCTGGGCAAGAACGAATCCGTCCTATTATTATGACCACATTTGCTATGATTGCGGGAATGGTTCCTTTAGTGCTTACAACAGGTGCGGATGCCGGATTTAGAGCCCCGATGGCAATTGCGGTCATCGGTGGATTAATGAGTTCTACAGTGCTCAGTTTGTTGTTTGTACCTGTAATTTATAGCCTAATGGATGACTTGAAGAAAAAGATACTGCCATTACTGGCAAAATGCACCTCTGTCACACAAGCGGATCGAAACATAAAGCATTGGTAGGATGAAATGCACTCTATACTTGGTGAATACTTTAATTGAGCAATAATTATTTTTGATTACTCGCTCAAGTTTATTTCTATGCGAAGAATTACATGTTAAAGGTACCCAAGTAAACACAAAAAAATAGCTGACCCACTTGTCAGCTATTTTTAATAATTATTTGTATTTTATTAGGCAGTTAGCGCTAATTTAGCGCCAAACATTAAGAAAACAGCGCCAATACAACTATTAGAGAATTTGGACAGTTTCTTATTATGTTTCACCATATTCGTTACAGCAACGGCACCAAATATCAGCATAGATAAATAAAACATACTACAGGCTTCTAATATTACACCTAATACGAAAAATGGAACGCCTGCATTTGGATAGCTAGGATCAATAAACTGAATAAAAAATGAAACATAGAAAATGATCATTTTAGGATTCAATAAGCTTAAAAAGACTGCTTTTTTATATGTTCCTTTTGTTTCCAAGATAATTTCATTAGCATCTGTGGAAGATTCTTTTTTATGTAACACTGAATATAATGTTTTGATACCTAAGTAAAATAAGTAGGTAGCCCCTGCATACTTGATCACACTAAAAAAGATTGGCGATGTTTTGACTAAAGACGCAACACCTAGAAATGACAAAAAAATGAGCAAAGCATCGCCAGTAAAAACCCCCAGAGCTGCTTTATAGCCATTCTTTACACCATATTTTGCGCTACTCGTTAAAACAAATAAAGAATTAGGTCCTGGTACCAGTGTAATAAAAATAACACCGATAAGGTAAGTCCATAAGTTTGTGATACCCAGATTTTCAAGCATAGGAAACCCGCTAACTCAATAAAAGTTATAACAATTAATTCACATTTATACTGAATGGATACTATGATACACACCTTTAAATTTTAATGAAAGATATCACCAGTCAAGAATGATAATACAATATATAACTTCAGAATTACCACTAAAATGCAGTTTATTGCATAAGCCTTAAAGATATAATTCAGAGTTAAATATTGAACAAAAACATTTAATCAGCAGGATGCTGAAAATATTTCTTAAGCAGTAAAAAAATTCAATAACCAATAAAAAGTCAGCATTTAAAACCAATTAAATGACATTAATAGAGGTAGTGATTTGTTGAATATTTCAGGATATAACAATGGATATCTGCAACGTATCAAATAATGATTCTTTACCCTAAATACCTGTAGATAAATCAATGCTGTTTTTTTTAGATTTTTATTTAATGAATTCAATTTTCAACATACAGGATGCACATCAATGTCGTCTCAACAATCAAAGCCATGGCAACGTGCAATGATGGATGGAGCAGTTCATACATTACCGTTAAATCTTGCAGTTATTCCTTGGGGGATCCTTGCTGGATCTATGGCCATCGAAACGGGTCTTTCTTTCTGGCAAAGCATCGCCATGTCCGCAATGGTTTTTGCCGGTGCGGCTCAATTAGTTACCTTAGGGCTACTTAATTCCGGTGCTGGGTATATTACTATTGTGATTTCTGTTTTTTTTATCACATCCCAACATCTTTTATATGGGCTAACGATGCGCCCTTACGTTAAAGACTTCACAACGCCACAGCGTTTAAGTATTGGCTTTTTATTAACAGATGAGCTATTTGCGATTAGTGCAGCAAAACGCCAAGCCTTGAGCTTTGCTTATCTATTTGGAGCAGGCTTTAGTTTTTATCTCGTGTGGTTCATCACCAGCTTATGCGGCATTGTGATGGCAAATTTAATCGGTGATTTAAGTAAATTACACTTAGATTTTTCGGTGGTTGCGACACTATTAGCCATCGTAGTTCCACTCACGAGGAAAATAAGTACAGCTTGTGGAGTTCTCTTTTCATTAATTGTTGCAATTACCCTGTCAATGTATTCAATCAGTAGTGCAATTGTTATTGCGGGTGTTGGTGGAATGTTTGTCTCAGTGGGTGTTTCTCGCGTATTAGGGGAAGAAAAATGATCTGGTTTTTAATTCTTAGTTTAACTGCTGTCGTTTTTTCTCTACGCTATGTTTTTCTTATTCCACAATTACCAATACGGTTACCGCTCATTGTACGACAAGCACTCAGCTATTCTGCGCCTTGTTTATTAACTGCAATTTGTGCTCCTGTCATTTTGCTCGAAAACCATGAACTTCGGAGTTTTCCTGATAATCCTTATCTCTGGGGAGCACTATTCTGCGTTGTGGCGGCATCCTTCCTTAAAAATATGCTCATCACAGTCGGATTAACATTAGTGTTTTTCTATGGGTTAATTTACTTTATGGGTTAACTTGATAGCAGTGAAAGATTGAGTCATCGATAATGTATCGCTACCCGCCAAGAATTTATAAAGCATTGGAAGCCTCCTTTGCTTTATAATAAAACCTCATAGCTAATCAAAGCTTATTTTTTAATCGATCCGTTGGATAAATGACCCCATGCTAAATAACTACGTTTTACGAAGTGTTCGTTATATGTTGGATTTGAGCGACGCTCAGATGGTTACAATCGTAAAACTTGCAGACCTAACAGTCACTAAAGAAGAAATGAATCTGTGGCTAAAAAAAGATACCGACCCTGATTATGTTGAATGTAATGACGTTGTACTTGGTCACTTTCTGAATGGATTGATTTACCATCGCCGTGGTAAAGATGAAAATCGCCCCGCCCCTGACGTTGAAGCTAGAATCAACAACAATATTATTTTCAAAAAATTACGAGTTGCTTTTGAACTAAAAGACGTTGACCTACTGGATATTTATCAATCCGTTGATTTCCGCGTTTCCAAGCCAGAATTGAGTGCCATTTTCCGCAATCCTGAACATAAAAATTATCGTGAATGTGGTGACCAGCTATTACGTTATCTCTTAAAAGGGTTAACCCTGCGCTTACGCAAAAATAAATAACTCACCTCGCAAAGAAAAGGCTGATAGCGATATCAGCCTAAATATTTTGCAATAAATATGTCAAAAAGATATCAATCTTCGGAGAAAGTGAACGCTTTGACGCATAAATTGCACGCAGCTCAATCGGTGCAGGATGCATCCCATTGATATCAATTTCCACTAGTTTTCCTGCCTGAACAGCTGACTGACACGCCTCTTTTGAAAGAATTGCCACCCCCAATCCATTTATTGCCGCAGCGCTGGCAAGGATGCCACTATTCACACGGTATTGGCTGTTTATATGAATTTTTTTTAACTGCCCATTAGGCGTAATAAAAACCCATGGTTGCCCCTGCAATGCACTTAAACTCGTGATGCAGGGCATTTGGCTTAATGCATCTAGCGTTGTGGGTTGTCCATATTGTTCAATAAGCTTAGGCGCGGCGACGACAATACTTTCCCATGATTTAATCAACTGCGAGTGATAGCTACTGTCTATCAATTCACCTCGATGAAAAGTCAGTAATAAGTCCACATCATCACCAATAACATCTAACGGCGCTAACTGCGTATCACAGTGAATGGTCAGGTCGGGGTGAGCGAGTGCAAATTGAGCCAGACTATCTGCAAATAATAAACTGCCAGATTCACTTGGAATTGTTAACCGTAAAGTCCCACTCAATGTATCTGGAGCACTAATTTGCTGTAGTGTCTCATCTAATTCACAGTACAGTTTTTGACTTTTATTCAGTAATAACGTGCCCTGCTCTGTTAAGCGCATTTGTCGTGTAGTTCGTTCAATTAATCGACAATGAAGTTGACCTTCAAGTAACTTAATTTGTCGGCTTACATTTGATGTTGGCATCGAAAGTTGCCTTGCTGCATTAGCGAAACTTCCTTGCGTTGCAACCGCAATAAATACTTTAAGTAAATTAAGATCAACAGACATTCTTCAGCCTAATTCCAGCATTAATCAATACTTCACTAATAACACTAGCAATAACCAAATTCCATTATTTTTTGGTAACGCTGCTCAAGCAGTGCTGCTTCATCTAATAGACTAAGTTGGTTTAAATCCTCAATAAGTTGCTGCTTCAGATTTTGTGCGGCTAATGAATAATTTCGATGAGCACCACCTAAAGGTTCAGGAATAATAACGTCAATAATTCCTAACTCTTTTAACCTCGGTGCGGTCATACCCATCACCTCAGCTGCAATTTGTGCCTTCTGGGAATCTTTCCATAAAATAGACGCACAGCCTTCTGGGGATATTGCAGCATATGTGCTGTATTCTAACATGTTAATTCGGTCGCCCACGCCAATTCCTAATGCACCGCCAGAACACCCTTCTCCCGTAATCACACAAATAATTGGCGTTTTGAGACAGGACATTTCTTGTATATTACGTGCAATAGCTTCTGCTTGACCCCGTTCCTCAGCCCCAACGCCAGGATAAGCGCCCGCAGAATCAATAAAAGTAATAACGGGCAATTTAAACCCTTCCGCCATTTTCATTAGTCTTAACGCTTTGCGGTATCCTTCAGGGGATGGCATGCCAAAATTACGTTTCACTTTTTCTTTCGTATCTCGCCCTTTTTGCTGCCCGATGACCATGACTGCTCGCCCGTCTAATCGCGCCAATCCACCAACAAGTGCTTTGTCGTCAGCAAATGTGCGATCTCCCGCTAATTCTTGAAATTCAGTAAATATAAGGGAAATATAATCAAGCGTGTATGGTCGTAGTGGATGGCGAGCGAGTTGCACGACTTCCCATGCACCGAGTGAAGCGAAAATATTTTCGGTCAGTGCATGACATTTTTTTTCTAATAATTGAATTTCCTCATCAAGCTTTATTTCAGAGGGATGACCTTTTTGCTTGAAAGCATTCAGAGCTTCAATCTTTTCCTGAAGTTCAATAATCGGTTTTTCAAATGCAAGAAAATGGTTAGACATAGTGACCTTAAAATTAACCAAACAATTTTAAGAGTCTACTAAGGGAATGAATCCTATTCTATGGATAAGAATAGGATTAACTGTTATCGAAAATGGGATAATTAAGATTGAATCAGATTTTTACGCAACAATACTGAGATGCTACCGTTCATAAACACTTCTTTGTCTTGCGTGTACCCCAATTTTTCTGCAACACGCAATGATGGAATATTTTGAGGTCCGATGAAACAAATACTTTCTTGATGTTTTTGTTGGGCTATCAACCATGATAATGCGGCCTTCATCGCCTCTGTCGCATAACCTCTACCTTGATATTCGGGGGCAATCACCCACCCAGCTTCAGGAATTCCTTTAACATGTGGCTCAACAATACGATGAAAATCGGCAAACCCAAGGTCTCCAACGTAGTTCCCTGTCCCCTTTTCTCTAACCGCCCAATACCCAAATCCAAGTAATGGCCATAACCCACCGTACGCTAACATGCGCATCCATGATTCACGTTCAGTTGAAGGAACGCCGCCAATGTGTTGAACCATTGACCGCTGTCCCCATAATTGAGAAAGCGCAGAAAAATCACTAACTTCATGTTTCGCTAAAATTAATCTATCTGTTTCAAGTTCAGGGATCACGTATTCCATCCTCGATATTATCTAAATGGTGGCTCGTCAAATGTTCTTAATTTTCGGGAGTGCAGCTTATCGCCTTCTTGCCTCAATAAGTCGATAGCGCGGATCCCAATTTGCAGATGCTCTGATATTGCACCTTCATAGAAACTGTTCGCTTGCCCCGGTAATTTAATTTCACCATGAATAGGCTTATCTGAAACACAAAGTAAAGTGCCATAAGGCACACGGAAACGGTAACCTTGAGCTGCAATTGTGGCACTTTCCATGTCAACAGCAACAGCACGACTTAGACTAAAACGACGAGCCGTTGCAAAAAAACGCAATTCCCAGTTTCGGTCATCCGTCGTGACCACTGTTCCGGTACGTAAGCGCTGTTTAACCAGCTCACCTGGCATATTACTCACTTGTTTCGTCGCGTCATACAACGCGCGTTGCACTTCAGCAATACTTGGAATAGGAATATCTGGCGGTAATACATCATCTAAAATATGGTCATCACGCAAATAAGCGTGGGCTAACACATAATCACCAATTTTTTGACTTTCACGCAAGCCGCCACAGTGACCAATCATTAACCAGGTGTGTGGGCGTAATACCGCCAAATGGTCACAAATATTTTTTGCATTTGAAGGCCCCACTCCGATGTTAACTAGCGTTATTCCCACACCATCACGAGCAATCAGATGATATGCAGGCATTTGGAATTTTTTCCATGTTAAATCAGATGTGGCAAATTGAGGATCTGCATTTTCAGCAGTTAAGTAATTATGCCCTACGCAAGATAATGCAATATAGCGACTTTCTGGGTCACGAATTTGTTCACAAGCCCAATTAACAAATTCATCGACATAGCGATTATAGTTCGTAAACAAAATATAGGGCTGAACATGCTCTGGGGGTGTGCCCGTATAATGTTTCAAGCGTGCTAACGAGAAATCAACTCTCAATGCATCAAAATGGGATAATGGCATATCGTCTGTCACATGATATAAACCATCGGTGATATCATCACTTATATGGGAAAGATCTGTGATGGGGAAATGAGCTGCCAAACTACTACTCATACTTCTATCGAGAATAAGATCAGAACCGTCAATAACGAATGGATATGGAATCTCTGTTTTAGACGGACGAACTGCAAAAGATACGTCATAGTCTTGTTGGAATATGGTCAATTGTTCCACAAGGTAGGCACGAAACAGTTCCGGTTGCGTCACGGTAATACTGTAGTCACCTTGTTTCACAAAACGAGCATAAGCTCGCGTTTTTTCACAATGGTCAACCTTACCACCCCATGTTACACACAGTTCAGGGTAAGCAAATAACCCACTATTTCGTGCGTTGACATCCGGTATAGTGCCCTTTTCAACGTAGGTTGCAATTGCATTTCTTAGAGCATCAATGGCATTTGAATAGAGTAATGAGAGTGTTTCGATTGTCTCTTCTATAGAAAGATTTTCATATTTTCGGCATTGTTCCAAAGACACGCTTAACTCCTTATCAAATGACGTAAACTTTACGCCTTCAGTGTATGTTATTCATCGAACACTCACAAGAAATTGCATTTAATCCTTGAAAATTTAATAGGTTAAACTTTTCGTTTATTTTATCTTTTATTTGGCGATTTTTACCTATATCTGTTCCTATCATGAATTCAAGATAAAAATATATATTCAAATTAAATTTAAGATTACACCTATAGATTATTAAAAGCCTTGGATAACTTATTAGCTTCTATTTTAAAAAACAAAAATACATCTAAAAATATTTATATCGTTATTTACAAAGGAGATTAAGTTGAAATTAAGAATATTATTAAATTTCATAAAATAGTGACTAAATGTTTATACTATGTATATTTAAAAGTAATACTATATCTCTGTAGCTTATCGTTTTAATGTTTATGAACGCTGGTATAAATACTTAAAAGGTATTAAGGAAAACCAATGAAAAAAACTCTTTTAGTTTCTTCTATCGCTGCATTATCCGTTTTGGCTGTATCGTCATCTGCATTCGCCGCTAAAACACAAACCTATAACTGCGATGGACAAAAAATTAAAGTTTCTTTCCCTAATCAAGATACAGCAGTGATGCTTTACAACGATGAATTGATTTTACTGAAAAACAAAGAAGCCGCGAGTGGCGCTCGCTATGTTGGTGAAAATTTCCAACTATGGAGCAGCAAAGCAGGATTAAACTTAGCGACTATTTCTGAAGATGATGCTGTTAATAACCGTATTTCTGACGACAAGGGTCGTGATTGTAAACTTGTTAAGTAACTGCATTTCTAACTTCACTTCGCCATAGAAAGCAACATCATAATAATTATGATGTTGCTTTCTATATGAAAATAATATTATTGAGTAATTAATGTTAAAACTAGCGGTAATGTAATAACCGCAAGAATAGTTTGAAAAGTAATAATTCCAGCCATCAATTGGCTATCACCATTGAGTTGTTTGGTTAAAATATAGGACGTCGGGGCAGTAGGAATAGCGAAAAAGATCACCAAAAGAACCCTTTCTAATGCTGGTAATGAAAATAAATGGGCAGTTAATACCGCTAAAATAGGCATCGCGAGCAAACGTAATAATGTTGAAACCATGATTGGTTTAAACTCTTTTCTCAATGTTGCTGTTTGTAGTGCTCCACCAATGCAAATTAACCCTAATGGTAAACTCGCTGCTGCCAGTAATTTTAAAAATTGGTCAGAACCAAATGGTAAACCAATAGGTAATAAATTTAATAAAATTCCGATAACACAAGATATTATCAGAGGGTTTTTAGCAATAGGCATCACAAGTTGCTTTAATGTGACTTTCTTACCTGCACTCAATGATAACACAGCAATCACATTGCAGCTGGGCACTAAAATCGCCATAATTACCGCAGAAATAGCAATCCCTTCCGATCCAAATAGATCAGCAATAATTGCAAGACCTAAATAGGTATTAAAACGAATAATTCCTTGAATGTGGGCCCCAAATCTTGGAATCGAGATTTTGAATAAATATTTACTCAGCACCACGAACAATGAGCTTATCGCAAGAATAAACAAAATTGCACATGCAAGATAAGGCAATTTTGGATTATCTAACGGCGCATTTGCTAAACTGCTTATTAGTAAAGCTGGAAATAAAATGAAGTAATTAAGCTTTTCCGCACTCGGCCAAAAATCAGCAGAAAACAGTGCAGTTCTACGCAATATAAAACCCATTGTAATAAGAGCAAATAATGGCCATAACACCAGTAAAATCTTTTCCATAATTAATTAATTCTGTTTTTTCAAATAATTATAAATTTATATTTGTTATGATATCGTTAAAATAAAAGGTGTGTTAGTTAAAAAAAGCGATACCAATTAATACATTTCAAGAATGTGAGCTTTATTCAAAAATTATTTTTTCTTTGCAACAAGAGTGCGGGTAATTCCGATAGCCAAGCCATTGGTTTATCGTTAATCTAACCGTATCTAATGATTATTTTTCAAGTTAGTCTTATGGATATAAAAAACCTTTGTAAGCTCTACCGAACAGGTAAAAAATTTAAATATGTCTTTTTTTGGGGGCATCAGTCTAAACAACATCAAGTAACAAAAAGCTGTTTTAGCCAATGGTATCCCGCCCCTTTTATCGTTGATAACAATCGCTTTGCTAGCGCCGAACATTTTATGATGGCTGAAAAAGCCCGCTTATTTGATGATAATGAAACGCTACAAAAAATTATTCATGCACCTAATCCTGGTGCAGCAAAAGCATTTGGTCGAGAAGTTCGCGGGTTCAAACAAGATATTTGGGATGCAAACCGCTTTAATATTGTTGTAAAAGCTAATTTGGCAAAATTCTCCCAAAATGAGGCGTTAAAACAATTCCTACTCGCGACTAATGAGCGGGTGCTTGTTGAAGCGAGCCCTGTCGACAAAATATGGGGAATTGGTTTAGCAGAAGATGCAGAAAATATTGAAAATCCACTCACATGGAAAGGTTTAAATCTATTAGGTTTTGCATTAATGGAAGTACGAGCACAATTAGCAAATTAAGATTTTTAGCAATCATATCCCGCTGTTAAAGCAACAGCGGGCACTCGATTTAATGATATCGTCGTTATAGTGGCATTCTATATTCGATAACACCCGGTTTTTCTGCCACCCAATTGTATAACTTCTGCCCCCGTAAATTAGTCTCTTGTGTATGCCAGTACAATCTTCCACACTGTTTTTTTTGCGCTTGCTGTTGAACAAACTCAATGAGTTGTTTACCCACATGGCGACCACGAACTTCAGGCGTTACATACAAATCCTCTAAATAGCAAAAGTCATTTTTCGCCCATGTCGAACGATGGAAAAGATAATTAACAAAACCAACAACCTTGTCACCTTCGACTGCTACCGCACAATACATGGGTTCTTTTTCATCAAAGAAGCGTTCCCACGCTTTTAATGTAATTTCTTCACTTAAATCTACTTGATAAAACTTTTGATATTCTAGCCAATAAACTAACCATTCTGGGTAGTGATTAGGGGAAACAAATTCGATAGAAACTGGTAATTCTGCATTATTCATAATAACCCTTCCATTAGTAGACATATTACTCGATGGGGTTATAGTACTGAGCTATCTGGTACTGCATAAGGTACACTTTTGTGATTTATTTAGGATCCACTTATGAGAAGAAAGCAGCAGGCTCAGTTTCCACTTTTATTGCTCGAACAAGGTCGAATCAATGAAGGGGTTTATCACACAATCCGTAGTGCAATTCTAGATGGCCGAATTGCCGCTGGCCTGAAATTACCTTCGACTCGGGCGCTGGCTGAGATGATGTCAATTTCGCGTAACTCAGTCATTGCGGGATTTGAACGCCTAATTGATGAAGGTTATTTATACTCAAAACAAGGCTCTGGAACTTATGTTTCTGCTCAAATTCCTGATGAGTTAGTTCGTACCACAGCCTCTCATCAAGCTTGTTCTCAACAAGAAAATCCTGCACTTTATCTGAACCCCATGTTGAATAACCTTCAACCACTTTGGGAACAATCACGCCCAAATACCAATAAGCGCTCAATATTTAATATTGGCGTCGGTTGTGTTGACCAATTTCCCCATGATCTTTGGGGGCGATTATTAGGGCGAGTTTGGCGAAAATCCAAACGAGAAATTACCCACTATAATCACCCTGACGGCTATACGCCGCTCAAAAAATTATTGGCTGACTATGTGCGTTCAACCCGAGGCGTTCATTGCTCTGACAACCAAATTATTATTGTGAATGGAACACAGCAGGCGATAAATTTGGTGGCTAAAGTCTTATTAAAACAAAATGATACTGTTTGGCTCGATGACCCCGGCTATGATAGTGCTCGTGCGATTTTAACCGCCGCAGGTGCCAATATTTCACCGATCCCCTCTGACCATGAGGGAATGAATATTGAATACGCCGCCGCGCATCATAGTGATGCCAAACTGATTTATACTACGCCATCTCATCAGTTTCCGCTTGGAACAACTTTAAGCTTACCCCGCCGCCTCGCATTATTAGATTGGGCGCAACAAAATAATGCTTGGATATTTGAGGATGATTACAACAGTGAGTTCCGTTTTTTATCCAAACCGATTCAAGCCTTACAAGGGCTGGATAATCATCAACGTGTTATTTATGCTGGTACATTTTCTAAAATGATGTACCCCGGTTTTCGCCTTGGATTTTTAATTGTGCCAGAAAGTCTGAGTGAAGCTTTTACGATGATGAAATATTACAGTGATAGTCATTGTAGCTATTTAGAACAAGCCGCTTTAACACAGTTTATTCAAGAAGGTCATTACGCGAGACATATCCGGAAGATCCGCAAAGTTTGCTATGAACGCCAAACTGTTTTTTACCAATCCATCAATCAATATCTCCCGCACATTTTTGATGCTCACATGAATGATTCAGGGATCCATACAGTCTGTTGGGTAAAAAAAGGCTATAACTTAGAGATTATCCTAGAGCAGTGTCGAGCGCTCGGGCTTGGTGCGCAGCCGCTGTCTCGATATTGCATTAATAGCAAAAATAATAATGCCATTCTATTCGGCTATGCCGCCCATACCGAACAAGAAATCATACAAAATATTCAATTATTAAGTTTAGAATTGATGAAAATATACCCAAGTTAAACAGAAGTGATATTTGCCGCTATTCCGATTGTCGCGAATACCTAACGGTTTATAAGATGACGCCAAGGTCAGTTTTATCATCCGCTTGAGGTATTCCATGACAAAAATAAATTACCCTTATGAGCTTGAAGTCGGTGACATTATTTTCACTAGCATTGGTACTGAAGTTTTCCGCCAAATTGCCTCCGCATCACAATGTTGGAGTAATCATGTGGGCATGATCATCGGTCATGATGGCAATGACTATTTAGTGGCAGAAAGCCGTATTCCATTATCGACCACCACCACATTATCGCGTTTTATTGCCCGTTCATCTGAGCATCGTTACAGTGTGCGACGTTTATCCACACATTTAACCGAGACACAAAAACAGGCGTTAGTAACACAAGTTTTCCCCCGCTTAAATAAGTTTTATCATACTGGGTTTAAATACGATTCATCACGCCAATTTTGCTCAAAATTTGTATTCGATATTTACCAATCAGCCCTATCTATTCGTATTGGTGAAATCGAAACTTTCAGAGCATTATTAACAAAAAATCCGAATGCCAAATTAAATTTCTGGAAGCTGTGGTTTATTGGCACCATTCCATGGGAACGCACTACCGTCACCCCTGCCAGCTTATGGCATCATCCTGAGCTTTCTTTGGTGTACCGCAGTCACGAAGATATTCATTAAATAGCTATCCCAGAGACCATCAAACATGATAATCCCATTGACTATCATCAATATTAATGTCTTATTCCATCACGACATTTAACGGAAGAAAGAATATTGATGTTATTACTTTTCGCTTATCTTGATTATCTTTCACGCACAAAAAAAGGCACTCGCCCCCGAGTGCCTTTTGGCTACAACCCGCTAAACTATAAGCTATTCAGCGGTTCTGGTACTTGTGCGTATGAGGTAATCAAAGGCGCTAAGTGCGGCCTTTGCACCTTCTCCGGCTGAAATGATAATTTGTTTGTAAGGCACTGTTGTACAGTCACCTGCGGCGAAAACGCCTTTCACACTGGTTTCATTACGGGCATCAACTTCAATTTCACCCATACGGTTACGTGCAACGGTATCCCCTAACCAATTGGTATTTGGTAATAAACCAATCTGAACAAATGCACCTGCCACTTCCAAAGAATGCACACTTTCATCGGTACGGTCTTTGTACTCTAAGCTAGTCATTTTGCTGCCATCCCCTTTAACTTCAAGGGTTTGTGCATTCAAAATGATGTCGATATTACTCAAGCTACGCGCTTTTTCTTGTAATACTGAGTCAGCTTTTAATTCTGATGCGAACTCCAATACAGTGACATGTTCGACGATACCCGCTAAGTCGATAGCGGCTTCAATACCGGAGTTACCCCCGCCAATGACGGCTACACGCTTACCTTTAAACAGTGGACCATCACAGTGTGGGCAGAATGTAATCCCTTTTGTACGGTACTCTTGCTCACCCGGTACGCCCATATTTCTCCAGCGAGCACCGGTTGCGATGATAATACTGCGTGCTTTCATCACGCCGCCTGATGCTGTTTCGATTTGGTGATAACCGCCAATTTGCTCAGCAGGGATAAGCTTAGTGACTGATTGGCCATCAATTACATCGACATTATAGCTATCTACATGATTTTTCAGGGCACCCGCTAAAATTGCGCCTTCTGTTTTCAATACCGAAATATAGTTTTCGATATCAACGGTATCCATCACCTGTCCACCGAAACGCTCACCGATGACGCCAGTACGGATGCCTTTACGTGCAGTATAAACTGCGGCTGATGCACCCGCCGGACCACTACCGATGATTAAAACTTCAAAGGGTTCACGTTCGCTAATCGCTTTTGCCGCACGCGCATCGGCATTGGTATCAACCTTGCTCACGATTTCGCTTAATGTCATGCGACCTTGACCAAATTCTTTGCCGTTTAAGAAAACAGCGGGAACACCCATGATGTTGCGTTCGTCGATTTCATTTTGGAACAGCGCACCATCAATCGCCGTATGGCGAACGTTCGGATTCAAAACTGCCATCAAGTTCAACGCCTGCACGACATCAGGGCAATTATGGCAAGATAATGAATAATAAGTCTCAAAGTTGAAATCGCCTTCAAGCCCTTTCACTTGGTCCAATAATTCTTGGGCTTCTTTGGATGGATGACCACCCACTTGCAGTAGCGCCAGCACTAAAGACGTAAATTCATGACCCAATGGTGAGCCTGCAAAACGCACGCCAATATTAGTCCCTGGGTTGGTAATTAAAAATGAAGGTGTTCTTTGGGTGGAGTCGTGCTCTTCACGTACAGTCACCTTGTCTGACAGCGACGCAATTTGTTCAAGTAATTGTTTTATTTCAATTGATTTTGCGCTGTCATCTAAATTCGAAACCAGTTCTACAGGTTTAGTTAATCTTTCTAGATAGGCTTTTAATTGAGCCTGTAAATTATTATCGAGCATGTAATCCCCTTGGTCATGAAATCGGGTACATATACCCGTCGTATAGCCCGTTGCAGGCTTTTACTTAATTGTGTTTAGCGCCTGCAACGTAGCTTATTTTGCAATAGTCTTATCGAGGATAATCGATTAGATTTTGCCGACTAAATCTAAAGATGGAGACAGTGTTGCTTCACCTTCTTTCCATTTAGCTGGGCAAACTTCACCTGGGTGGCTTGCAACATATTGAGCAGCTTTAACTTTACGCAGTAAGTCAGCAGCATCACGACCAATACCTTCAGCAGTGATTTCGATAGCTTGGATGATACCTTGTGGGTCAACAACGAATGTACCACGGTCAGCTAATCCTTCGTTTTCACGCATATTTTCGAAGTTACGAGTCAGAGCACCTGTTGGGTCGCCGATCATCGCGTATTTGATTTTACCGATAGTTTCAGAGCTTTCATGCCATGCTTTGTGCGTGAAATGGGTATCAGTCGATACAGAGTAGATATCCACACCCATTTTTTGGAATTCAGCGTAATGGTCAGCAATGTCACCTAATTCAGTTGGGCAAACAAAGGTGAAATCTGCTGGATAAAAGAAGAAAACGCTCCATTTACCTGCAACATCTTTCTCTGTGACTTCGATAAATTTACCGTCTTTAAATGCTTGATTAGAAAAAGGTTTGATTTGAGTATTAATTAATGACATTTGATGTCCTCCTGTTTGGTTGACTATTAAGTTACTGTTTCTCAGAGACTTAATCCAATCAGTCGTTGCTATCGATTTGATAGGCAAAATCTAATCATTAGTTAAAAATTGATAGGCGAAGCATTAAAACGCTTACTGATAAAATCCGCAAGCGTTTTATGGAAAATAGCCGATACAGTGCGATAAATACTATGCCATCGTGGCAATAGTTTTATGGAAACGCATTAAGGCAAAGCTAAAAAATACGCTACCGATCACGACCAGAATGGCAAATTGAGGCCATACAATTTGAAAGCCTGCGCCGCGATACAAAATGGCTTGCGCTAAGCTAACAAAGTGCGTGGTTGGCATGGTTAACATAATATCCTGCACCAGTTGCGGCATACTTTCGCGGGCGGTCATTCCCCCTGAAAGCATGTTTAATGGCAATAATACCAGAATCATTAGCAGCCCAAACTGCGGCATTGAACGCGCGATGGTCCCCATAAAAATGCCTATCGATGTTGTGGCAAATAAGCTCAGCGCTACCCCACACATAAACAGCAATATTGAGCCCTCAATAGGCACCTGCAATAAGGTTTTAACCACTAACAATAAAGAGATAGCAGAAGCAATTAATACCACTAATCCCATCGACCAAATTTTCGACATCATGATTTCAAAGGGAGTGAGTGGCATCACCATTAAATGCTCGACAGTGCCATGCTCACGTTCACGGATCAACGCTGCTCCCGTTAAGACAATCGATAACATAGTGATGTTGTTAATGATTGCCATCACAGAGCCAAACCAAGATTGTGTTAAGTTTGGGTTGAAGCGCATACGAACTTCAAGATCGACGGGTAAACTCCCTTGGCTACGGTATTTTGCCAAAAATTCATTTACCTCTCCCAAGGTGATATTTTGTATGTAACTGTTCCCCAAAAAAGCCTGACTCATGCGTGTTGCATCGATATTTACTTGCAATTGAGGATGACGTCCTGCTAATACATCTCTTTGAAAATTGGGTGGAATATCAATAGCGAAAGTATATGCCCCTCTGTCGAGTAATCCATCAATTTGGCTTGGTACAATATCCGCCGGCGGCAAGAAATACGGCTCATAGAAACTATTGATGATTCGGTTCGAAAGCTGGGATTTGTCCTGATCTGCAATCGCAATCGGAGCGTTATGCAATGAGCCCGGTGTCACGGTCGCTGATGAATAAATCGAAACCGTAAAGGCAAATACAATCAGCGCCAACATCGCTTTGTCACGCCCTAAACTTCGTAACTCTTTAACGCCCAGGTTAAATATATTCTGTATTTTACGGATCATCCCTATGCCTCCTGTTTTTTCAGGAAATAAACACTTAAGCCAATCACAATCGGGATTGTGATAACCAACGGGATAAATGAGGCTTGCAAATCAAATAGATTGAGACCTTTCGAGAAAGTACCGCGCGTAATGGTTAAAAAATGCGAGGTAGGATAAATCTGCCCAACCCAACGCCCCATTCCCTCCAAAGAAGAGACGGGGTCAATCATGCCGGAGAATTGAGTCGCGGGGATCAAGGTGATGATTGAAGTACCAAAAATAGCCGCAATTTGGCTTTTCATAAAACAAGAAATCAGCAGCCCCATTCCAGTTGCAATTGTGATGTACAAAAAGGCCGCTAAGCTCAACGATAAAAAGCTGCCTTTAAATTCCACACCAAAGACATAGACAGATAAAATGCAAAGTAATACGAAGTTAAACATCCCCAAGACAATATAGGGAAGTTGTTTACCAAGCAGAAATTCTAATTTGGTGATCGGGGTGACATAAAGGTTAATAATCGAACCTAGCTCTTTTTCTCGCACCACACTCAAGGCACTCAACATCGCGGGGATCATCATCAATAAAAGCGGGATCACCGCAGGAACAATTGCAGGTAAACTGCGAACATCAGGGTTATATCGGTAGCGAGTTTCAATATCCACCGCAGGAATACCCGCTACTCCTGCTGGCTGTCGTGCCGCCATCGTACTTAACCACGCCAAATGCATCGCTTGTACGTAACCGCGTACGGTTTCAGCTCGGTTTGGCATTGCCCCATCGATCCATACGCCCAATTTAACATTGTTTCCTTTGGCAACATCACGAGCAAAGTTAGGCGGAATTTCAATTGCAACGGTGATTTTTCCACTGCGCATACCTGCCTCGAGTTGCTCATAATCCTGCAGAGGCGGCTGCTCAATAAAATAGCGCGATCCGGCTAAATTCAGCGTATAACCTTGGCTTAATCCTGTTTGGTCTCGGTCTAATACAGCAAAACGTAGATTTTCCACATCCATACTGATCCCATAGCCCATAATGAACATCAGAATAACCGTACCTAGCAAGGCCAGTGTGGAGCGAACAGGGTCACGTCGCAGCTCCATGCCCTCACGTATGCTATAGCTAAACAAACGCCGAAAACTAAAGCGCTTTTTGAGCGCTTCTGCCGCTTGCTGTTTTAACTTCGCATCCACATGAAATTCGGGAGCGCTCTCTTGACCCGCATTTTGATCCCCAACCGCATCCTGTAGATACGCGATAAATGTCGCTTCTAAGGTTTCTAACCCACGCTTTTTAATCAGATTTTCTGGAGTATCGCAATCAAGAACTTTACCCGCATGCATCAAGGAAATGCGGTCACAGCGTTCTGCTTCATTCATAAAGTGGGTGGAGATAAAAATAGTGACACCGTCATGTCTTGATAGATCAACCATCAAATTCCAGAACATATCCCGAGCAACTGGGTCAACCCCTGAAGTCGGTTCATCGAGAATTAACATTTCAGGCTGGTGGATCACCGCCACCGCTAACGAAAGGCGTTGGCGTATCCCTAAAGGCAGGTCATCCGGTAAAGTTTCGCGAACATCATCCAAATCAAAACGCTGGCACATTTCATCAATACGCTGATTTATTTTGTCTTCGGGAATGTGGAACAGTTTGGCGTGTAACTCAAGGTTTTGCTGGACGCTCAATTCACTATAGAGAGAAAACGCTTGGGACATGTATCCTACACGCTTACGGGTTTCAATGTCTTTGGGGTCAATCTCTTGCCCAAATAGCCACGCTTGCCCTTCACTTGCTTGCAATAAACCGGTCAGCATTTTCATGGTGGTGGATTTACCACACCCATTGGAGCCTAAAAAACCGAAAATTTCCCCTTTAGGTATTTTGAAATTCACATGATCTACCGCGACAAAATCACCAAAACGCATCGTTAAATTTTGCGCTTCAATAGCGATAACGTTGTCATCTCGCGTATCACGAGGCGGAATGACCACTTTTTGGTGACCTGCGCGTTTTTCCTCAGGTAATAAGGCGATGAATGCCTCTTCAAGGTCGTTACAGCCAGTTTGTGCTTTTAATTCAGCAGCATGACCTGTTGCCATTACCTTGCCATCGTCCATCGCAACTAACCAGTCAAAACGCTCAGCCTCTTCCATATAGGCGGTCGCGACCAACACGCTCATATTGGTTTGTCGTTCACGAATACGGTCAATAAGATCCCAAAATTGTGCTCGAGATAAAGGGTCAACCCCTGTTGTTGGTTCATCAAGGATCAGTAAGTCAGGGTCATGAATAAGCGCGCAACATAACCCCAACTTTTGCTTCATACCACCCGACAATTTTCCTGCGGGTCGGTCTTTAAAAGGCGCAAGCCCTGTGCTTTCGAGAAGGTCTTGAATACGATATGCCCGCTCTTCATTAGATTGCCCAAATAGCCGACCGAAAAAATCGACGTTTTCATAAACTGAAAGCGTGTGATAAAGGTTTTTCCCTAATCCTTGAGGCATATAGGCAATTTTAGGACAAACATTGCGACGATGGTCGCTATCATGCATATCCCCATTTAAAACATTGACTTGCCCTTGCTGGATCACCCGAGCACCCGCAATCAATGACATTAGGCTTGATTTGCCCACGCCATCAGGACCAATGAGCCCAACCATTTTTCGAGCAGGAATAGAGAGGGTTATGTCGTCCAACGCACAGTTATCACCGTAATGTTGGCTGACATGCTGTAAATCAACAATCACATCATCCATCAATTTATCGGTCATTGTGGTAATCTCACCTCAAGATCAGTTGGCCACGGCGTTTGTTCATCTAGACGAACATAGGCTTTACCGGGTAAACCTGTTTTCACATATTCAAGATGCTTTTCTAATAATTCAGGGGAAATACGTGCACGAACGCGGAACATGAGTTTCAAGCGCTCATTTTGGGTTTCGACTGTTTTTGGTGTAAATTGCGCAACGCTGGCAACAAATGTCGTTTTGGCGGGGATCACAATGTTCGGCGCGGCATCGAGAATAATATGGACTTCACTCCCTAAAGCAACTTTGCCTGCTTGCTCCGTTGGCAAGAAAAAGGTCATATAAACATCGCTTAAATCCACCATATTCAACACTCGACCACCAGCACCCAGTACTTCACCAGGCTCCGCAACACGATATTGAACACGACCACTGCGCGGCGCTTTTAAAATACTGTCTTCTAAATCAGCGGTAATACGCCTTTCTGTGGCAGTGGCAGCTTCTACACGATTTTTAGCTTGAACAATACCGGCTTGTGCGGAATCAATTGCCGCAGTGGATGCTGCCACTTGCGCTTTAGACGCTTCAAGAGCCGCCTTTGCCCCTTGCATTTGGGCAGTGTCATCATCCACTTGTTGTTGAGAAACAGCTTTAGTTTTGACCAACACGCGGGAACGATTTAAGCGTTTTTGTGCTGCATCTAATTCCGCTTCACGCTGGCGAACGACAGCCTGTGCCGCTAGCTTTTCACTTTTTCGTTGTACTAACCCAGACTCAGCGGTCGCAACAGCACTAATCGCTTGGCGTAATTGAGCTTGTACTTCATGAAGTTGTTCCTGCAAAGCACGAGTATCCATACGAGCTAGTTCTTGACCCTGCTGTACAAAATCCCCTTCTTTGACCAAGATGGTATCGATTCGCCCTGCTGTTTTAGTCGCAATATCTATTTCAGTCGCTTCAATTCTGCCATTGCTCTGTGCAAAACCGTCAGGAAGACTACTCGAATTTTGGTTCCAGTAATAATACCCAGCCGCAGCAATCGCCAGAATTAAAATAATGTAAAACGATACCTTGCGCTTATTTATTTTCATACCATCCCTTCTCTATTCATGAAATAAATTAGTGAATACAGTCATTTTTTGGCGTTAATTAAATTAATTAGTCACATTACAAAACTGTTTTTTCTTGAAATAAATATCATCTACATTTTTTGTTTTATTATTTTCATAACAGACAGAAGCTATATTACAACCAATTATTAAGTCTATCTTGTTATTTATTATAAGTTTATCAGAATTTAGCTTAGGTTAAATCGCTATATATCACAAAAAAGTTATTCCCTCGAAGAAAGAGGCAATATCAAGTGTAGATAGGAATATAAAAAAGTAACAACAAAGCCAGTAACGTTATTTACTGGCTTTGATTTGGTGATGAAAATATTATTTAGCAGTTAATATTGTTTTATTGAAAAATTAATTGGCAAACTTCGCAATTGTTTCAGCATCCATACGGTAACGTACCCATTCGTCTTGAGGTTGTGCCCCAATACTTTGGTAAAAATCAATCGCAGGTTGGTTCCAATCCAACACGCTCCACTCTAAACGCTGGCATTGACGTTTGTATGCTAACTGCGCAATATGCTTAAGTAATTTTTTCCCCGCACCAGCCCCTCTGAATTCAGGGGAAACATACAAATCTTCTAAATAAATACCATTATGGCCTAGCCATGTTGAATAACTAGTAAAAAACACCGCATAACCCGCGGGTTTGCCATCAACATAACACAGTAACGCTTCGGTTTTAGAGTCTGGGGCGAAAAGGGAATTTTCAATATCAGCCACACTCGCTTTTACTTCATGGCGTGCTTTTTCATAGACGGCTAATTCAATGATCATCTCTAAAATCAGTGGTGCATCTTCACGGGTAGCCGTTTTAATTTGTATATCCATTGCTATCTCTCTTTTTGTTTGAGATTCGATTTTAACCATCGATGGTACCAAACCCTAACGATCAGCAGTTTTATTCATCAAAATACTGTGATTATAAGAATGATTTATAGCAATGGTTCACAGCAATATCTCATAACAACAGATAAACAAAATGAATGGTTGCTATTGCTCTAAAATCGCCCTCTTTGCTATCATTCCTCCATTGTTCAACCGCAATACTGAAAATAAAAAGGAGGTTAATCTTATGCTGTTGTGTGATCTTATTGAATATTCACACTTCTTTGGTAATCGTCAGAGCTCAGGCTTTCACAGTTTTATACTGCGATAACCCTGCCTGAGCAAAGCAGCTAAAGAGTCTTTTCTCAGCTTACTGGGTTGTCGTAATGACATTACCCGGCGTTTTTACGCCTAAAATTTGAGTAAGCTATGAGCACATTATTATCCGTAAAATCATTAAACTACGATACATCAACCACATCATTACTGTCAGATATCAGTTTCACTTTATTGCAAGGTGATCGTATAGGACTGATTGGTCACAATGGTAGCGGCAAAAGTACCCTATTAAAGTTATTAACTTCCCAGTTATCTCCAAATAGTGGGCAAATTACTTATGCTAATCATTGTATTACTGCTTATATCGAGCAACATCTTCCTGCGGAAGTGGCACCCTTAACATTAATCGATGCATTGCTGCAAAAACTGCCTCGGCAAGAGCAAGCCTCTGAGCGTTGGCGAGCAGAAATGTTGTTGACGGAATTAGGGTTTGCACCTCATCAATGGGAGCAATCTGCCAATGCTATTAGCGGTGGTCAACATACCCGTTTACTACTGGGACGTGCATTAATCTGCCAGCCTGACTTATTATTGTTAGATGAACCGAGCAACCACCTCGATTTACCTACTCTTATTTGGTTAGGAAATTTTCTACAAAATTGGAAAGGCAGTTTTGTGTTGGTTTCTCACGATCAATCTTTACTGGATAAAGTTACTAACAGTACGTGGATATTACGGGATAAAACCTTACATTTTTACCGACTTCCATGCAGTTTAGCGCGCCAAGCGCTAGCGGAGACGGATCGTACTGATGAGCATCGCTACCAAGCAGAGCAAAAGGAAATTGATCGTATTGCCTCTAGTGCCAAACGTTTAGCTATTTGGGGTAAAGTTTATGATAATGAAGGACTTTCTCGAAAAGCAAAACAGATGGAAAAACAGATAGACCGTTTAAAAGAGGAACAAACTGACCTTACTGACGGTTATCAATGGCAATTACGACTCAATGGCAAATCGATTCCTGCCAATCGCGTCCTTGAGTTTGATAACACCCAAATATTGACACCTGATGGGCAATGTCTATTTTCAGTGCCATTTACCCAAGTAAAAAGTGGTGATCGCATTGCGATTATGGGTGCAAATGGTTGTGGAAAATCCACCTTATTGCGCTTAATTTGGCAACAGTATCTCGCTGATTTACGTCAAGAAATGCAACTGAAGTTTCATCCCACGATTTCTGTTGGTTATTACGACCAGCAATTAGAACAGCTGAATGATAATGACAGTTTACTCGATGCATTACGCCACTATGCTCCCCTTACCGATGAGCAACGAAAAATGGCACTGATCAGTGCAGGCTTTGCTTATCCACGCCATCAACAGAAAGTGGCAACCTTAAGCGGGGGTGAACGGGCTCGCTTATTATTTATTGGGCTCAGTTTAGCGCAATATGCGTTAATTTTGCTGGATGAACCGACTAACCACCTCGATCTTGAAGGTAAGGAAGCCTTGAGTGAGCAAATTGCTCAATTCGAAGGAGCGCTATTAGTTGTTAGCCATGATAAGTGGCTAATTGAGAATAGTTGTCAGCGTTATTGGTATATTCACAATAATCGCTTAGAGGAGTATTTAAATCTTGATTCACTATACCAACAGATAGAAGCGCAATCTGCCGCTTCAGACGGTGTATTCAAGACGAGTCAAGCCAATTTAACTTCAGAAAATACACAGACTGAAGTGGTCCATTCTCATGAAGATGCCTTGCTTGAACAGTTATTGGCACTGGAAGAAAAGCTAGACGCTGATAAGCAACGCAAAGTTTCACATCAGAAGCCGCAACTTCAGCGACAATGGATTGAAGAAATCGCACGAATCCAAGCATTATTGAATATCTAAAATAATAAAGGCTCTAGCGCACATACCGTGTTCTAGGGCCTTTCATTCGATACATCCAGTGACAAAATAATTATTAATAAAGTAACGCAAATTTCCATTAGTGAAACTTTGTGAATTTCACTCTATTCACTCTCAGTTTATGAATAACTGTTTTGCCACAATATTAACTTAGTATTTCTGTTTTTTTGCCCGCTTAAAGTAAGACATTGGGACGCTTGGGCAAACGACTTCTTTAAATTTAGCTTTATTCTTTGGTACTGAATCAGGCTGTTTTTCTTTCGGTTCAACCTGCTTGTTTTCTTCCACTTGTGTCGCTTGTTCCGGCTGCATGGTTTCTTTCATCTGAATTTGCTCTTTTACTTGGATAATATGACGGGTTTTTGCCATGTTATTTTCCTTCTACTTAAATTTATTCTGTGATTAATAGCGCAGCATTCACCTGTTCAATTCGATTCACTGCTTGGTTAATAATCTCGACTACCTGAGCTGATTCCTTCTTAGACAATTGTTGCAAAACAATTTTATGTCTGAGTAAGGACTTAAATTTATCTACCGCTAACTCAATTTCATTGGCAAACTGATTACCAGCCTTCAGTTCTTGTGCATAATTTAGTTTTATTTTGACTTCCGCGAGGATGTCAGCCTTTAAAAGTAAAAAACAGCGCCCCTCTGGAGTAATCGTAAAACACTTACGCCCTTTTCCTGTTTCTTTACTGGTTGAAATAAATCCAAGATCTTCCAGTAATGTCAATGTAGGATAAATAACCCCAGGACTTGGGCAGTAAAAGCCTGCAGTTTCCTCACTGATTTTTTTTATCAGTTCATAACCATAATTCGCGCCATCTACGAGTAAATGCAAAATATAAATGCGCAACTGTTTAGGGTTAAACATACGTCGAACACTTTTTCCCTCGCATAAACATGTTTCGAGAGGTTGTTGATTGTCCATTTGATATCTCAGTGAATGTGCAAAAAATTAAAAACCGATATATCTAATATTGTAATCTGTTTTCGGAATAATGCCAGAATTAGATATATCTGTTTTTATCACAATGTGCTAATGATAATTATTATCATTATCATAGCGGGAAAAATTGGAGTGAAAGGTGCAAAACGTGTTTTTAGTGATCTCTGTAAATGAAAAAAGCCAGTTCTGAGAGAGAACGGGCTTTTTGTACTATAAAAATAACTCGTTAGTGTTAGCCGATATCCGGCAATAATTTAAAAACAATGCCTAATTGAATTCCAATAACAACGATGCCACAGAGGAACACAATGAATAAAGCAGGTTTACCACCGAGTACTTGATATTTACGAGGGTTAATATGGCGGGATTTTAATGCCATCGCACTCGGGAGCAATAACGCTAAAATAGATAATGCGATCGCAGCATAACCTAATGCCATCACAAAACCTTTTGGATAGAACAGCGCGAAAACTAATGGTGGTAAAAATGTTAGCAGACCCGTTTGTATACGCCCTGCTGCATTATCCTGACGCTTAAATAAATCTGCCAAAAAGTCGAATAATCCTAATGCAACCCCAAGGAATGATGTGGCTAATGCAAGGCTCATAAACATCTGCGCGACCAATTCAGTTTTACCTGACTGAGCAACAGATTTAATCGCTTCCAGTAATCCATTCAGCCCAGAGTTCTCTGCTAAAATGCCTACAAACGTATTCGTTCCAATGCTACCCAAAGTGGCTATCTGCCATAAAATATAAGCAACTAACGGAATTGCACTACCTAATATAAAGATAACTCTTAGCTTTTTAACGTCCCCACCCATATATTTCACCACACTCGGCACACTCCCGTGGAAACCAAATGAGGTAAAGAACACAGGGATAGCGGCAAGGATAAGGATTTTGTCTGTCGGAGCTGAGAGTAAATTCAATTGTTCAACATGAGGGAACATCATTGCCAAAATGATCACTAAAAAGACAATTTTAGCCGTAAATAAAATTCGGTTAATAAAGTCCACGGATGATGTCCCAAAACAGACCACTCCACCACCAATAATCGTAAATACAACTATCCCCATCCAGTCAGCCATTTCGATAGCAAAGCTGCCTTTTAGATTTGATGTGATGATCTGACCCGCACCTGTTACATACGCGGCAGTTAAAGCATACATTAAAAACATCATGCTAAAACCAGTAATAAACTTCCCACTCGAACCTAAATAACGTTGTGCAACGCTACCTATTCCAGTCTCGTGAGACTCATGCTGATACACTTCAACCAGCAAAAGTGCGGTGTAACACATCAATGCCCATAATCCAAATAACATGACTAAACTGACTGAAAATCCATTACTGCCTGCTGCAATTGGCATCGCCAACATTCCAGCACCGATCGTAGTACCTGCAACAATAAAAACACTACCAAGTGTACGATTTTTCATATTGAGATCCTAACAAAATTAATTAAACACTAACTTTTTGGATGGAATGATGACGTTTATTTTCTTCATCAATGAGTTGTTGTAATTTGTCTTCAAAGATGTTTCTTAATTCATTCCAGTAGCTTTCGAAATGTTGTTTATCACGCAGGCAATGCGTCATGATTGCAGCCCTTAATACATAAATAGAGTGGACTTTATGCCATTCATCTTCATTAAAGTTTGCATCTAGACACAGACTTTGAGGATTATCACCGTATTCCTCGTAAGTTAATGACGTTGATGAGGTTAAGAAATCATTTGCGTATGTACGCCCAGCGGCATAAGAACACAGCTCATATAGGCGTTTATTTAAATGATTCTGTTTTTCCAAAGAGGTATTCCCCTTCTCCCTAAACATAAAGTTGATCATGTGAAAATCAGGAGTGGGCATAGCAGCAAGCGTGAATTCGCGATCATCAATGATGAATGGTTCGCTCGCATTGATTTTTTCAATCATCCAATTCGCTGTAGTGACACCCGCGGCAATCACCTTGCCATACCCCAATAAGTTTAGTGGCACTAACCGATGCGCAGCCCATACCGCCGCTGCCGTGGCACCCGCTTTAGAGCCTTCCATAATTGATGAGCCCAACAACACATTTTGTTGTTTGTCAGTTTTGCGACTGCTCTCTTTGACTTCTTCAAATACGTACGCAGCATGATAGGAGATCAAATCGACAATACGCTTATCCTTCATACAGATAGCACCTGCTGCATAAGGAATAAAACCAACTTTATGCGGATCCACTGTAATAGAGTCCGCTTGATTTAAGGCTCGGAAGCTTTGATAAACGTCAGGTTTTGGCCACACTACATCCGAAGGGAAAACGCCCTCATGATGATAACGTTCAATAAGCTCATCATATTCAAGGAATTGGTTGTTTTCATCACGGAACATTGCACAGGCATAGCCCGCATATGCGGCATCAATATGGACATAGAATGAAACACCGAAACGGTGTTCACACTCTTCGCGTAATTTGATAACTTCGGCAACATTATCGATTGCCCCTGTTTCAGTGGTGCCAACAACAGCCACAACCGCAAGAATAGGTTCCCCTTTTTCAATCAACGAGAACACGATGTCACGCATTTTCGGTACGTCCGTACGATAGCTTTTATTCACTGGGAGTTGGACGATATTCTGTTGCCCTAACCCTAGGATATCCATCGCTTTCATCCAAGAGTAATGTTTGGATTGTGGCACTAATAATTTACCCAGTTTTCCTTGCTCTACCCCAGTTCCTCGACAAGTTAAATCACGGATCTCTTCGAATATCCCTTGCTTTTTTAGTTCATCAATCAGATCAAGTACCTCACTCGTACGCATATTCAGCAAGGCTTTTTCTGATGTATCTGATAACAGATTTTGGGCTTGAGGATGAGTGGCTATCGCTAAAGGTAATGTTTTGATATTCCTTGCGACCCATAACCCTTCATAGTTAGCAACGGTGCCCCCTGAAGTAATGTGTCCCCATGATGTCTGTAAGTCATACCCAAACATCCCACATAAATCTAACCCTGCTTCAATTTCTAATACGGTGGTAGTTGGAGAGGATTCTTGGGCGCAATTATTGGGGTTATACATCATCGCCATGACATAGGCGAGGTTGGAAATCATCAACGTATCTGCATTCATATGCCCCATATAACGCGGTGAAAACCACGGCACTGAGGTTGTTTTCAACTTAGAGGAAAGCTGGTTAAGAATGCCTTCTGTACGATATAACGTATCCCGATACTCCGGTGCATATCTATCGACGGTAGTCACTAAATCTGGATCTTCAGGATGATATCCCGAACGCCAGTGCATATGCTCAGTGACGGCATATTCCATCATTTCTCTGAAAAATACGGCATTTTCAGATTTTGGTCCTAGGAACAATGCATCAACGTTCATATTTTTATTTTTAAAATTATTCATTATCACTACACCTTCAAACTACAGCTGGCTGGCACCAGCTGCATTAAGTTACTCAACTTATTATCATTGGAAAGTGCAATAACGGGGGAATGTCTGTGTCGAATGACAACTTGTTAATGATATGACTAGACTTATATCACTTAACCTATATTCAGTGGTAGACAAGCCGTTAATGAGCCAACTTGTCTATAGATATAATCCATCTTCATTAAAACATTAACAAACTCATCTCAATTTTGTTCGGATTTGTGGACAGCCACAAAAATTCAAAAATTAATTGGCTGTAAAGAGATATTTACGCTTAAAAGACTTGATAATGTAAATTATTTGTTATAAATAAAAAATAATACCCTAAGTTATCGTTAACTAATCATATAAAAAACAGAGAAAAAATCAACATTCATCTATCTGTTTATTAATATAATTTTACCAATCAAATCACCTGACTCCATGTGTTGATGCGCACTCTCCACTTGGTTTAATGTATATATTTTGTTAATGATTGGTTTTATTTTACCGCTTTGGACTATATCCCAAACATGCTGATATAACTCTCTCGCGATTTGTGCTTTTTCTTCATTACTTCGAGAACGCATTGTCGATCCCGTGTGAATTAAACGCTTCACCATTAATGGCATCATGTTGAGCTGAGTTGGGTTACCTTTCATCATACCAATTTGAATAATTCGCCCAAATTTTGCCGCAACAACATAGTTTTTACTGACATAATCACCGCCAATAATATCGACAACCATATTCACACCTTTATGGCTCGTAAAATCTTGAGTGGCTGTGACAAAGTCATTCGTGCGATAGTTAATCACACAGTCTGCACCAAGCGATTTCGCAACCGCGGCTTTTTCTTCTGAGCCAACGGTCGTTATCACCGTAGCCCCAAACGCTTTAGCTAACATTATTGCTACGCTACCAATGCCCGAAGTTCCTCCATGTATAAGCACGGTTTCCCCTTGTTTTAACTGCCCAATTTGGAACATATTCGCCCAAACTGTAAAAAAGTTTTCAGGAATTGCCGCGCCTTCTTCAAAGGATAAATTTCCAAGTGGTAACGCGATATCTTGGTGTACTAGGCAATATTCTGCATATCCCCCACCCGCAACAAGAGCACAAATACGATCACCAATGTTCCACTGAGTGACATCATCCGCTTTAGCCACAACAGTACCAGAGACTTCAAGTCCCATGATCGGTGAAGCGTCTGGAGGTGGTGGGTATGATCCTTTGCGCTGAAAAATATCAGGACGGTTAACACCGGCAGCTTCAACTTTAACAATTAAGTGACCAGCGAGTAATTTTGGGAGTGGAATTTCTATTAATTGCAGTTCATCTGAAACGCTAGGCTCTATAATGTCTACAGCTGTCATTAGTGGCGGCAATGACATAAAATTGTTACTCATTATGACCTCTTTTTATAAACTGATAGGAAAAAATGATATTTTTATGTTTATTCTTGTGTTAATTTAATGCTAATAAATCACCTAAAATAAAACCTGTTTTTATTGAGTTTTTTATTCCTCTTTTTATATATTAAATTTATGTATTTAATATATGTCAACTCATGAAATTATTAATATGCCGTAGTTTAGCATGATCTGCTAAATCTATTAGATTGGTAAATTTAGCATTCTTTGCTTTTTTAATTAAGAACCTGATTCTGTCTTATATAGATCTTACCTGTTGTCTTATCTTATGCTAAAATTGACTCATATCAATAATTTTAACCTGATTGAGCATTTAATATGATCCCAGAAAAAAGAGTTGTTCGTCGCATCCAGTCTGGTGGTTGTGCTATTCATTGCCAGGATTGCAGTATTAGTCAACTTTGCATCCCTTTTACATTGAATGAACACGAACTGGATCAACTCGATAATATTATCGAACGTAAAAAACCGATTCAAAAAGGCCAGGCTTTATTTAAAGCGGGTGATGAATTACGTTCTTTATACGCAATCCGCTCTGGCACGATTAAAAGCTACACGATTACAGAAGAAGGTGATGAACAAATTACAGGTTTCCATTTAGCAGGTGACCTTGTTGGATTTGATGCCATTATTCATACACAACATCCTAGTTTCGCACAAGCGTTAGAAACTTCAATGGTTTGTGAAATTCCATTTGAAACGCTGGACGATTTATCTGGCAAAATGCCTAACTTGCGTCAGCAAATTATGCGCTTGATGAGCGGTGAAATTAAAGGGGACCAAGAAATGATCCTCTTATTATCGAAGAAGAATGCGGAAGAGCGTTTAGCTGCATTTATTCTGAACCTATCTCATCGTTTTGCTGAACGTGGTTTTTCTCCAAGAGAGTTTAGATTAACCATGACACGCGGCGATATTGGTAATTACCTTGGTTTAACCGTTGAGACCATTAGCCGTCTGTTAGGTCGTTTCCAAAAAAGCGGTATGCTGAGTGTTAAAGGCAAATATATCACTATCGACGATATGGCTAAACTGACTGATATCGCTGGTAAAGTTTCACCTGTTTCTTGCTAATTTTCCTATAAACGGGTCACAAACTTTGTGATCCGTTGTTACTTTTCAATCACATTTCTTGCGTATTTATCCCCAATAACATAGTTTAGATAGATGGAACTATCCGTTTATTGAGAGGATGTCAGCATGGCTAACTATAAAAATCTTCTAGTAGCAATCGACCCAAATCAGGATGATCAACCGGCATTAAGGCGAGCAGTTTATATCGTGCAGCGTAATGGCGGGCGGATAAAAGCATTTTTGCCTATCTACGACTTATCTTATGATATGACCACCCTACTTTCGCCAGAAGAGCGCAATGCAATGCGCAAAGGTGTGATCAGCCAGAAAGCCGCTTGGATCAAGCAGCAAGCTCATTTCTATTTAGAAGCAGGAATTGAGATAGAAATCAAAGTCATTTGGCACAATAAACCGTATGAAGCCATTATCCAGGAAGTGGTTAATGGTCAGCATGACCTTTTACTGAAAATGGCGCACCAAACTGACAATTTAGAATCTATCATTTTTACCCCACTCGATTGGCATTTATTAAGAAAATGTCCATGTCCTGTTTGGATGGTGAAAGACAAAGTATGGCCAGACCACGGCTCTGTTGTCGTTGCCGTCAATCTCTCCAATGAAGAATCCTACCACGATGACTTGAATATCAAGCTCGTCGAAAAAACCCAAGATTTAGCCCAGAGAGTCATTAAAGAACAAGAAATTCATTTAGTCAGCGCCTATCCTATCGCACCGATGAACATTGCGATTGAACTTCCCGATTTTGACCCTAGTCTGTATAACAATGCACTGCGTGGTCAGCATCTGATAGCCATGAAGAGCTTACGTCAGAAATTTGGTATTGATGAGAAATACACTCACGTTCGTGAAGGGTTACCTGAAAAAATTATTCCTGATATGTGTGAAGAGCTGCATGCGGGTGTTGTCGTGCTCGGTATATTGGGTCGTACGGGGCTTTCCGCTGCATTTTTAGGGAACACCGCTGAGCATGTTATTGATAAACTAAAATGCGATTTGCTTGCAATCAAACCGGATGGCTTTGTTTGTCCTATTAATGCCACTGATGATTAAACCCAGTTCATAATATTAAAAGCGCATGAATAGAGTTGTGCGCTTTTTTATTCCACTTCAATGAATCGAAATTCGATGAATAATAAAAACATAATTTTCTGATATAAAAACGCCCTGAATTCAGGGCGTTTACGTTTACTTTATAGATAATGATAAATTATAGCGCTTTTAAAATTGCATCTACGCTAGCTTTTGCATCACCAAATAACATTTGGGTATTCTCTTTGAAGAATAATGGGTTTTGTACCCCAGCATACCCTGTATTCATTGAACGTTTAAAAACAATAACATTATTGGCTTTCCACACTTCTAATACCGGCATTCCCGCAATTGGGTTATGTGGATCTTCTTGTGCCGCAGGGTTCACGGTATCATTCGCACCAATAACCAGTACCGTATCCGTTTCGGCGAAATCATCGTTGATCTCATCCATTTCTAATACGATGTCATACGGGACTTTTGCTTCAGCCAATAAGACGTTCATGTGTCCAGGTAAGCGCCCCGCAACTGGATGAATACCAAAGCGAACATTGATACCGCGCTCACGTAGTTTTGCCGTAATATCATGCACTGGGTACTGAGCTTGTGCTACCGCGAGACCATAGCCTGGAGTGATGATCACTGAGGTTGAATTTTTCAACATTTCAGCAACTTCTTCCGCTGTCGTTTCACGATATTCGCCCATCTCTTCTTCCGAACCTGTTGATGAGCCATCAGTACCAAACCCACCCGCTATTACGCTGAAAAACGAACGGTTCATCGCTTTACACATAATATAAGAAAGGATCGCACCCGAAGAACCCACTAACGCCCCTGTTACAATCAGTAAGTCGTTACTGAGCATGAAACCTGCCGCAGCGGCTGCCCATCCAGAATAAGAGTTCAACATCGAAACAACAACGGGCATGTCTGCACCACCAATCGATGCCACTAAATGCCAACCAAAAGCTAATGCTATGACTGTCATGATTAGCATCATGAACACTTGCAAGCCCACACTGTCCGTTTTAACGAAGATGACCAGTAAAACAAAGGAAACAACTAAAGCTGCAAGGTTTAACTTATGGCGATTCGGTAGCATCATTGGTTTAGATGACATTTTTCCCGACAATTTACCATAAGCAACAATTGAGCCAGTAAACGTTACGGCACCAATGAAAATACCCAAGAAGACCTCAGTTAAATGGATGTTTTCCATCACATTGCTGGCATGACCTTCACTCGCAATAAAGCTGTTGAAACCAACAAGGACCGCAGCCAAACCCACGAAACTGTGCAAAATAGCAACCAGCTCTGGCATCTCTGTCATTTCAACTTTCTTGGCTAAACGAATACCGATGACCGCACCAATCACCATCGCAACAATCATCCAACCCACATTCGCACTATTTGGTCCCATAATAGTCGCAATCAATGCGATCGCCATACCAATAATGCCGTAAGTATTCCCACGTTGGGAACTTTCATGACGAGATAGCCCCGCAAGGCTAAAAATAAATAGGATAGCAGCAACGATGTAGGCTGCTGTCACAACTCCACTTGACAACATAAGTTACCCCTTATCCCTTACGAAACATTTTTAACATACGTTGAGTTACTGTAAACCCACCGAAAATATTGATGCTTGCGATCAAGATCGCAATAAAGGATAAGAAACTTACCCAGCCACCACTGCCAATCTGCAATAGTGCACCAACAACAATAATGCCCGAGATAGCATTTGTTACTGACATTAAAGGTGTATGCAATGCATGAGTCACATTCCACACCACGTAATATCCGACCACACAGGCTAATGCAAAGACAGTGAAGTGCGATAGAAACTCAGCAGGCGCCGAATTTGCAAACCAGCCAAACAGAATGATAGCCAATGCCATAAGAACCATTTTGGTCATAGGTGACATTTTTTTCTCTGGCGCTTTCACTTTCTCAACCGCTTTCGGCTTAGCTTGTGGTTGTGCTGAAACTTGAATTGGCGGTGCAGGCCAAGTGATTTCCCCTTGTTTAATCACTGTAACACCTCGAATCACTAAGTCGTCGAAATCGATAGTGATTTCGCCATCTTTCTCTTTACACAACAGTTTCATCAAGTTAACGAGGTTAGTGCCATATAACTGAGAAGATTGGGTTGGTAAACGGCTTGGTAAGTCTGTGTAACCGATAATTTTAACGCCATTATCTGTAACCACTAACTTATCAGCCTGAGTGAGTTCGCAGTTACCCCCAGTTTGAGCTGCAAGGTCAACAATCACGCTACCGGGTTTCATTGATTCAACCATTTCTTTGGTGATCAACTTCGGCGCAGGTCGTCCTGGTATTAACGCGGTCGTTACAATGATGTCGACCTCTTTTGCTTGCGCAGCAAATAATGCCATTTCCGCCTTAATAAATGCCTCAGACATCACTTTCGCGTAGCCATCACCGCTGCCTGCATCCTCTTTAAAATCCAATTCAAGGAATTCGGCGCCCATACTTTGGACCTGCTCTTTAACTTCAGGGCGGGTATCAAATGCACGAACAATTGCGCCTAAACTTCCTGCGGCACCAATGGCCGCCAAGCCTGCAACGCCAGCACCAATGATCATCACTTTCGCTGGTGGCACCTTACCTGCCGCGGTAATTTGCCCCGTAAAAAAGCGACCAAATTCATGGGCAGCTTCGACAATCGCACGATAACCCGCAATATTGGCCATTGAACTTAAGGCATCTAACGATTGCGCTCGAGAAATTCGAGGTACCGCATCCATAGCCATTACGTTGATATGACGAGATTTCAACGCCTCCACTAAATCAGGATTCTGTGCCGGCCAAATAAAGCTGACTAAGGTCGCCCCTTCTTTTAACAAAGGAATTTCATCTGATAGTGGCGCATTCACTTTAAATACAATGTCTGCAGCAAATGCACTTTCACAATCAACAATTTCCGCACCGGCTTGCTCGTAAGCCGCATCATCAAAACTTGCTAGATGTCCCGCATTTTGCTCAACACACACTGAAAAACCCAATTTTAGCAATTGAGTCACTGTCGATGGTGTCGCGGCAACACGCGCTTCATTGGCAAGTCGTTCTCTTGGTATACCAATTCGCATAATATTCCCTTTTTAAAGCTCGAAGTAATCTATGTTGTCGGTTATTCGCCCAAAAAATGACTGCCTTATCAAAAGGAAAAGTCTTATTTTGTCGTTCAACAGCTGTAAAATGTCCTAATAACCTACTGAAATTAACCCTATTGATCCATAATTGATCACGATTCTAAGACAGTAAATGGAATTCACCGTGTAAATCTTAGTTTTAGGTCAATAAAATACTGGATACTTAAAAAAAACTGGTAAATTTGACTAGTCAATCATTATTTGTGTCTTATAAAAATAAAATAGTGCGACAACATGGGCAGTTACGTGTAATAATCACCGCCATGTGTTACTACTATTATTCAGCATGTTTATAATAAATTGCGCAAGGCGGAAGGATTTTGTATGAAGCTGAAAACTACGGTCATCGCAGCCGCGGTGCTATCATTAACTAGTATAACCGCTACACAGGCGGCTGTTGAATTAACGCCAAAACAGGCTACTGAATTACAACCTTATGAGCGTATAACCGTCACTGGGCGTTTTAATGCTATTTATGAAGCATCCGATGCAGTTTCCCGTAGGGCTGATAAGATGGGGGCATATGCCTTTTACATTCAAAGCCTTGATGATGTCGGTGACAGTGGCAACATGCGTGTTGTTGCTGATGTATATGCGAAAGATGCACCAAAAGTTGAAGAACCCGCTCGCCGAGTTTTCGGTGGTGTAGAAGAAATGTCTAAAGCGGATGCCAAAGTGTATCAACCATTTGATACCGTTACCGTAAGTGGTTTCTACCCATCCGAGCCTGACTTATACGAAGCAATCGCGAAAAAAGCTAAAGAAAAAGACGCAGCCTCCTTTTATGTGGTTCGTAACGTTGCCATGAATGATGGTGGTAATACTTTAGCAACGGCATATATCTATAAGAAAGATGCTCCTAAGCGACAAATTCAAAAAGAAGACGCCGTTGTCCCTGCTGACTCAGAAGCAGGACGTGCGATGTTAGCACAAGGTGGCGAAGCTGCAGATAAAGTACTGATCCCAGGTGTTGCAAGTTCAGATGAACCAACAACAGCCGTAGGTCGTTTCTTTGAAACATCCACAAGCCAACCTGGTCGTACGAGTGTGACTTTACCAAGCGGTTATGTCATCGAAGAAGTGAACAAAACCGCCGCAGCAATGATGGTTCCATTTGATTCTATTACCTTCTCAGGTTATTACACAAATACCCCAGAAGTGCGTTATCAAATCGCCAAACGTGCTGAAGCAAAAGGTGCTAAGTACTACCATATCACTCGTGAATGGCAGTCAAACGGTGGTAGTGTTACCATCAGTGCAGACCTGTTTAAATAATCTATTATTCTATTTTATGATGAAAGCCAGTTTGCTATTCGAACTGGCTTTTTTTATTGAATCGCTATACGTCGCTGTTTGCTCGAACACATTCCGATTAAAAATCCCCTTCCGTTTGCCTTGAAATAAAAAAAGTGAATAAAACATCTTGTTAAGTGCATATTTTCCCATTGCATCTGATGCATTTCATTCGTAGAATCCACACTCTAATTTAGCAGGCGATCCAACTGGATTTAAAAGCTGTAACAGTGAATCTATTTATATCATTGCTATCTTAACGTGATTTTAACTTTTGATTGCACAACAACCAGGATATACATTGAAAAATACATTAAGCCTTACCGCACTTACCGCGCTAGTTCTTAGCTCCATGGTAGGTGCTGGTGTATTTAGCCTTCCACAAAATATGGCTGAAGTGGCGAGCCCGTTAGCATTAATCATCGGCTGGTCCATCACGGGCGTTGGGATCTTATTTCTTGCATTTTCTCTCTTATTTCTTTCCAGAATTCGTCCTGATTTGGATGGTGGAATATTTACTTATGCAAAAGTCGGATTCGGTGAGTTTATTGGCTTTTGTTCCGCATGGGGTTATTGGTTGTGTGCGGTTGTCGCCAACGTTTCTTATTTAGTCATTGTTTTTGCTGCAATCAGTTTCTTTACCGATACACCAGACCATATAGTGTTTGGTGATGGTAATACTTGGCAAGCCTTGATCGGTGAATCCATCTTATTGTGGGTTGTGCATTATCTCGTCCTGCGCGGTGTACAAACTGCTGCGGGGATTAATAAATTAGCAACGATGGCAAAGTTAGTCCCTCTTGGCTTATTTATCGTACTGGCATTTTTTGCTTTCAAACTCGATATTTTTGATGCGGATTTCAGTGGCATTGACCTTGGTATCCCTGTTTGGCAACAAGTTAAAGATACAATGCTGATCACTCTATGGGTATTTATCGGTATTGAGGGTGCCGTGGTTGTCTCAGCCAGAGCCAAAAATCGTCGTGATGTTGGTCTCGCAACTATTTTTGCCGTGAGCTCCGCTCTCATCATCTATATTCTTGTTACCTTATTATCACTTGGGATCATGCCTCGCGCTGATCTTGCTGAAATTAAAAACCCCTCCATGGCAACTTTAATGGTTTCCTTAATTGGTTCGAGTGGCGACATTATTATCGCCGCAGGGTTAATTATTTCAGTGTGTGGCGCTTACTTGAGCTGGACAATCATGGCAGCTGAAGTGCCATATATCGCCGCACAATATCAATCATTTCCTAAGATTTTTAATAAACTGAATAAGAATGATGCCCCTTCTTCATCTTTATGGCTAACCAATGGTGCCGTTCAATTATCACTTGTACTTATTTGGTTAAGTGGCAGTAACTACAATACCCTGCTGACCATCGCCTCAGAGATGATTTTGGTTCCATACTTTTTAGTGGGTGCATTTCTAGTCAAAGTTGCCTATGAACGCCACAGTAAAGCGTTGCTTGCTGTCGGCTTTGTAGCAAGTGTGTATGGCTTATGGTTACTTTATGCCTCTGGTTTGATTAACTTGATGCTTTCCGTTGTGCTGTATGCTCCGGGGATCTTGATTTTTTTATATGCCCGTTCACAGCAAACTGCAAAAGCACCACTTAAATTAATTGAAAAAGTATTGGCGTGGGCGATCGCAATCGCTTCTGTACCTGCGTTATATTCCTTGTTAGCGTAATTCATACTTTATCTGCGAGCTAAACTTAACCACTTGAATTTAGCTCGCTTTCTATTCCCTTCTCTTGATTACCCGTTATTCAGCTCTGCGTTTTTTACAACTCGCGCTCTTCTATCTGTTGTAGTGTTTAAATACATTCATCAAATAAGGAGATTCAAATGCGTATTCCCCCTCGGACCGTCACGTTTGCTGATAACCCTTCTTTTATTAATCGTGGATTAGCGCGAAATCGCTCGCTACCACAACAAATTTCTGCGGTTACTCAACAAGCTCCACAACAACAGTTAAGCTTCTTTCAACAAAAACGAGCAGAAATTAAAGCTCAAGATCGAACTGAAGGTATGAAATTTAAATCAACTGCTCAACAAATTGTACGAAGGAATTGCCCCTGATTTATCTGAGTGACTGGCATGATGACCAACAGCACAGTTGTTAAGTTAAATGTATTATCACCCAATAGTATGTTGTAACTAAAAAAGCAAAACAGACTAGAATGACGAAATAAAAAACGCGTGAGTGGCAATGTTCCCACTTCACGCGTTAATGATTATCTTGACTGGCTCATTACAGTTGCTGAGTCAAACTTTCCATCGTTTGGATAATACGTTTATCTGAAATCGGATAAGGTGTTCCAAGCTGCTGAGCGAATAAACTGATTCGTAGCTCTTCAATCATCCAACGAACCTCTTGTACCTCAGGTAATTGTTTTTGCAGCGGTGTCAGTTTACTCATCCACTGTTGCCACAGAGTTTGCACATGCTCAACTTTACTCATCTGCGCGCGGTCACGATTCGGATCAATCGCCAATTTTTCTAATCGTCGCTCAATTCCATTTAAGTAACGCAAGATATCGGGTAGTCGCTTCCAGCCCTGCTCCGTGACAAAACCCTTAAAGACTAACCCTGACATTTGTGCTTTTACATCTGACAACGCCAATGCCATCGAAAAATCCACACGTCCTTTTAATCGTTTATTGATCGCAAATACTGCGGTTAAGATCTGCTCAACCTGCTTCGCAATATTGACAACTACATCATTCAACTCTGCCCGAGCATACTCTTTCAATGATTCAAACTGCTCTTCATTCCAGACCGCACCACCATATGTTGCAATCAACTGATCAATACCACATGCGATACAATCATCAATTAATTCAAGCACTTTACCATAGGGGTTAAAATAGAGGCCCAATTTAGATTTATTTGGCAATTTCTCATGAAGATACTTAATCGGTGATGGGATATTCAATAATAATAATCGACGAACTCCGCCCCACATCGCTTGCTGCTGCTCAAATTCAGTTTCGAAAACCCGAATACCTACACTGTTCTTTTCATCGACTAATGCAGGATAAGCTTTAACAGAATAACCGCCACGTTTTTGCTCATAACGTTGAGGCAGTTCACCGAAACTCCAAATATGTAAGCCACTTTGCTCAATACCATCATCCACAACTTCAGACAGTGTTTCTTGCACTTTTTCCTTAAGGCTATTTTTTAAAGCATCTAAATCTTGCCCTTCAGCGACAGTTTTATTTTTATCGTTTACCACCCGATAGGTCATTTTTAAATGCGCTGGCAGTTGGTCTAACTGCCAAGACTCGCGTTCCACTGTCACACCAGTCATTCGGCGTAATTCACGCTCTAATTTATCGAGCACGCTGCCTTCAGGCATTGGAACTCGCTCTAAAAATGCCGAAGCATAGTTAGGCGCAGGCACAAAATTACGGCGGATTGGTTTTGGCAATGATTTAATCAACGCAACAATCAATTCATGACGTAATCCTGGCACCTGCCAATCAAAGCCAATATTGTGTACCTGATTTAAGATAGCCAATGGGATATGAACAGTAACCCCATCAGCATCCGTTCCCGGCTCAAACTGGTAACTGAGGCGGAATTTAAGATCCCCCTGATACCAGTAATTGGGGTAATCCAGTGCGGAAACGGTACTTGCATCCTCTTTGATCAGCATGTTTTTTTCAAAACTAAGTAAATCAGGCTGCTGTTTTGATACAGTTTTCCACCAATTATCAAAATGGCGAGATGAGATCACATCATTCGGAATACGTTGGTCATAAAACGCAAATAACGTTTCGTCATCGACCAAAATGTCACGTCGGCGTGATTTGTGTTCTAAATCTTCCACTTCAGATAACAATTTTAGGTTAGCTTTAAAAAATGCGTGACGGGTATTCCAATCCCCTTCCACTAAGGCATGACGAATGAATAATTCACGGCACAATAGTGGATCAATCACCCCATAATTGACTTGGCGCGATGCCACAATCGGAAGCCCATATAATGTCACTTTTTCTGATGCCATAACGGCACCTTCTGACTTCGACCAATGTGGCTCACTATAGTGATGTTTAACCAAATGCTCCGCTAATGGCTCAATCCATTCAGGATCAATAGACGCGGCAATACGCCCCCATAATTTTGAGGTTTCAACCAGCTCAGCAACCATCGTCCATTTCGGCGGTTTTTTAAATAAACCTGACCCAGGGAAGATAGTAAATCTGGCATTCCTTGCTCCGGTAAATTCATGTTTTTCCGCATCTTTTTGACCAACGTGCGATAACAACCCTGCCAATAAAGAGACATGAATACTGCGAAAATCTGCCGCCGCACTATTGATAGCAAATCCTTGCTCTTTTACCACTTGACGCAATTGTGTGTAGAGATCTTGCCACTCACGAATCCGCAGGTAGTTAAGGAAATCCTGACGACACATTTTTCTAAATTGTGCGTTAGAAAGTTCCTCTTGCTGTTGTTTTAAATAATCCCACAGATTTAAAAATGCCAGAAAATCTGACTGCTTATCATGGAAGCGTCGATGCTTTTCATCGGAAGCTTGCTGTTTATCTAACGGTCTTTCACGAGGGTCTTGAATGGACAATGCGGAAACAATCACCATCGTTTCACGTACCGCACCATATTTTCGTGCTTCAATCACCATTCGCGCTAAACGTGGGTCCACAGGTAATTGTGCTAACTGGCGGCCGATATCAGTTAAACGGTATCCTTTGTCTACTTCCTTATGAGGTTGGATCCCACCGAGCTCTTCCAGTAATTTGACACCGTCTTGAATATTTCGCTTATCCGGTGCTTCTACAAATGGGAATGCAGCGATATCTCCAAGCCCTATCGAGGTCATTTGTAAAATGACGGATGCCAAGTTAGTTCTCAGAATTTCAGGATCGGTAAATTCAGGTCGAGATAGGAAATCTTCTTCAGAATACAAACGGATACAGATACCATCTGAAACACGTCCACACCGCCCTTTACGCTGGTTAGCGGAAGCTTGAGAAATCGCTTCTACTGGCAAACGTTGTACTTTCGTGCGATAACTATACCGGCTGATCCGCGCATAACCTGTATCAATAACATATTTTATACCGGGTACTGTTAACGACGTTTCTGCCACGTTCGTTGCAAGTATAATTCGACGCCCACCATGAGGATGGAAAATACGATTTTGTTCACTGTTAGACAACCTTGCGAACAGTGGCAAAATTTCGGTGTGACGTAATTGAAGTTTGGATAAAGCGTCAGCGGTATCTCGAATTTCACGCTCACCGCTCATAAAGATCAGAATATCACCTGCACTTTCACGTCCAAGCTCATTAACAGCATCAATAATGCCGTCAATCTGGTCACGATCGCTGTCATTATCATCGCCCATAATGGGACGATATCGCACTTCAACTGGATAAGTACGCCCAGAGACTTCCACAATTGGCGCATGACCGAAATGACGAGAAAATCTTTCAGGATCAATGGTTGCAGACGTAATAATGACTTTTAAATCAGGGCGTTTAGGTAATAATTGACGTAAATACCCTAAAATAAAATCGATATTTAAACTCCGCTCGTGAGCTTCATCGATAATAATGGTGTCGTATTGCAGAAGTAATTTATCATTTTGTAATTCTGCTAATAAAATACCATCCGTCATTAACTTAACTTGAGTGGTATCACTAACCTGATCGCTAAAGCGAACCTTATAACCGACATTTGTACCCAATTCACACTCTAATTCTTGTGCTAAACGTGAAGCGACAGAGCGAGCAGCTAGCCTCCGCGGTTGAGTATGACCGATAAATCCTTTTACTCCACGCCCCAGTTCTAGGCAAATTTTAGGGATCTGCGTCGTTTTACCTGAGCCAGTTTCTCCGGCAATAATCACAACTTGATGCTGACTTATAGCATCAAAAATAGCTTGTTTCTTTTGGCTAACAGGTAAGTTTTCTGGGTAAACAATTTTTGGCATATTCAGGCGTTTTTTCTCAACTTTCTGTTTCGCCTTTTCAACATCCCCTTTAATCACGTCAATCACTGCCATACGGGATTTTGGGTCTTGTATTTTTGCTATGCCATGCAAGCGTTTCTTCAATTGCCATTGATCACGCAATGATGTTTGTTCAATTTCAGCCTGTAATGCTGACAGAATGGGATCCATTCTTAAATCCTTATATTTCAATTTGTTATAATGCCACTGTTCTATTTATCATCATGAAGCGGCTAAAGATAATATTTTGGTCTGTTTTATGATTTTAGTTATCTCATACAAATACCATCAGTTTTTTCGAACTAATCCTTCTAAATTTCTTCTTATTAATGCGTCACATACGGAGTATCATCATTATTCAATGAGCGACATATGAGTTTTGAGGAAAATAATGAGTAAAGTATTACTATTGAAATCCAGCATTCTGGCGGATTACTCACACAGCAACAAAATGGCCGATTATTTTGTACAACAGTGGAAAGAAAAAAATCCTACTGATGAATTTCTCGTTAGAGATTTAGTTAAGCAGCCTATCCCTGCCATTGATGGCGAAATTTTAGCAGCTTTTGCGCCAACTGACACTAAAACAGCACAGCAACAAGCACTTTTAGACCTATCAAATCAACTGATTGATGAGATTAAGCAAAGTGATGTTTTAGTGATCACGGCACCTATGTACAATTTTTCAGTGCCTTCTCAACTGAAGCACTATTTTGATTTTATCGCCCGCTCAGGGCATACCTTTAAATATACCGAGCAAGGTTCTGTCGGTTTATTAAATAATAAACGTGCATATGTACTAACAAGTCGTGGCGGAATTTATAAAGATACACCAACGGATATTATGGTGCCTTATATCACGTTATTCTTGAATTTTATTGGCATTACAGATATTGAATTTATTTTTGCAGAAGGTACTGCACTCGGTGCTGAATCAGTTGAGAATGCTCATTCTCAGGCCAGAGATCATATGAATACATTGATTGCCTAATAAAATGCCTCGTTAAACTAGGCATTCTTATTTGTCACTATATGCGCACAACCTAGTGCGCATTTTATTTTTTCTGTACCCATTGCCCATTAATACCGCGTACATATTCTCCTGTAGGCGCCCGGTCTACCAGCTTTTGCCCTGCGATTCTTGCGACATCATTGGTTTTAAGCCCGTTTTTATCCGCAATTTCCGCGTATCTATTTTTCCTTTCAGCGTTAATACGCTCAACTAATTGCTTTGCATTATCACTATTTTGGTCAATCACTGCCAAATACCCTGACAATGTTTCACCAACAAGCCCATGAGATTTCCCTTCTTCAACCGTCAGAGCAAATGCAGAGAATACGCTTAGCGTCGAACATAAAGCGATTGCCTTAAACCAATTCATCATTTCGCTTTCACCTCACCAAATAAATCACTATTTTCTTTTAGTAACTCTTCGACTTGCCTATCAGCTTTGATTTGAATTTCATGTTCAATTTTGACATTCATATTGATATTAATCGGCTTATCAGGTGTAGCAACTTCAACACGTAAACACGCTGTTAATAACGAAGCCATTGTCATCATCATGATCAGTTTTAATGTTTTCACAGTATTCCTTTTATCTCTTATAGATTTTTTTCGAGCCATTCTTCTAAGCCACTACCAAAACGCAGACTGCGCCACAACTGAAAAATATTTTCTTCATGCTGATAATTTAAATGTACTTCACGCTTTTTCGCTTCTTTGGTGTTATACCCTTCAAGAATAGTCGACATAGTGAGTAATCCCAAATTCGTGACATTGACATCGGTGCGACTACGTTGAATTTCAAGATATTGCAGCCAACCAATTGCAGAGCCTGCTGAAATATTATCAGCCGCGATAGATTCCACAAAATTGGTATCCAAGCGCAATGTAAGTGGTCCGCTATTTTCCATCCATCCCGCTTTAATTATCCATTCCGGATTATCCAAATAAAACGGTAATTCCCCGTTTACTCGCCCAGAAACGGCAAATTGGGAAACTTTTAGTTTTGTAAATAGTTCACTGAGTTCCACTTCGTGAACGCTAATTGTCGCTGGTTTATTTTGTGGCCAACGCAATATATCGAGGCTAATTTCACCGCCTAGCATGTTAAATCCAACATTGCTTAATTGAATTGGATTCGTCTCAGTCGGGGGATACGTACCTGACAAATCAGCTTTAACATTGGTAAATTCAAATAAATTCGAGATGTGTTTAATACGCAATTCAACTGGTGATTTCTCACCTAACGTCCAAGTGCTATTGTGTAATTTCCACGGTAGGACAAAGTCCAATCCATTTAGCTCGCCATCTTTCATCCATAAGCTGGTATTTTGAACTCGCCAATGTCCACCAGCAATAAACCCATTTTCTGGTGTCATGGAAAAAGCAGCCTGAGAAAAAAGTTTACCTTCGCGCAATTCAATTCCAAGGTCTTTCGGAATTAATGTCTGAAATGCTTTTACCGACTGTTCAGGCCAACGCGCTTCACCACGTAAACGCTCTCCATCCCAACGCCCAAAAATGACAATAGGTCCAACTTGGCGGGTACTTAAATCCCCTTTTAGCTGAAAACTTGCCGGTGATGTGCCTTTGAGCTCGGCATTAGCTGTGATTTTAGGCAAATAACTCTCAGAACCAAATAACATACGATTACTGGTTAGCTGTAATCCGCCGTAAAAATTCGCTTTTGCCGGATCCCGTTGCCAAACTAATGGTGATGTGAGCTTAAGCCTAGGTGCAGACATCGAAAGTAGACCATATTTAATCTGGTCGAAACCTGTATTTAAACTATTGAGTGTCAATTGCGTATCTTGCCAGCTACCATTACCCTTAACATCCCAGTGTGCAGATAATGCAGGTAATTGAGCATTTCCCCAATAATTCCAAAACCATTTGCCTTGCTCGATATTAAATTTATTCGCGCTACCATCAAGATGAATATCAAAATCACCCCAATATTGCTCTTTCACTTTTAAAATAGCCTGTAAACGACCGGTGATCCCATCTGCATTTAAACGCGTTCCAGCGAGAGGGAATCGTATTTCACGTAACAAAATCGTGGGGGAAAGTCGTCCATAGGCTCTCATTAAGGAGCCTGGCATAAATGCCACTGTAGGGGAAACCAATTGACCTGCAATTTTTGCGGGTAAATTGATATCTAACACCATGTCATCATACTTAACTTGACCATTCAGCCTAAAATTAATGTCGCCATCTAGAAGGTTAATTCGGCTTGGTTCAACAGTAAGAACTAAATTTGCTTTACCTTTTTTCGCATCAGTTAGCATATTTAACCGCCCTGAAACGACAAATTCACTCCAAGTTTGATTCCAGTGATCAATCTGAAATGCAATCCCACCATGTAATGGAATGTCAGCATCATTCCAGCGCCACTGCCCATCAGTCACAATGACTTGGGACGATGATACGTGCCAAGGAAGGTGAAATAATTCTTGTTGCTGTTCGACATCCATCACAGTGAGTAAACCTTGGTCTTGCTGCCAGTGCAGTTTAGTCTGCAAAAGTTTATTTAATTCAAGAAGCTTAAACTGAGCATCGATATCTCCCGTCTCGGGAAGTTGATCGCTAGTGAGCGGTAACGTTAACTGAGCCGTTAATTCAATATGCTGTGGTTCCTCTTTCTGCTTAAGCACATCTGGTGCTTGTAACTGTTCCAGCATTAATGGACTTTGGGGTAAGGTTGCAGAAAATTGATTGATAATTAACTGGTTTTGTTGATTGACTAGAGAAGATACGCGTAAATTTTCACTTTGATAATCAAGCATAAGTGGAAAATCAGGCGTGCTTCTCAACCACAAACTACCTTGATACTGTTCCCAAGAACGTAAATTAATTTTATCAATAACCAGTGAAAATTGAGGGATGGCATCCAATATATCAGTCATATTCACCGGTGGGCTGGACGGCTCTTCGCTCGTTTTAACCTGATTCAAACACTCGGCATTGATATCAAGCCCATCAGCCTTGATTCTGATAGGGAAAATAGAAATATAGATATTGGTTAATGTCACGAGCGAACAATCCGTTGCCGTTAACTCCGCATGAGAAAATCGAATTTGCCGGTCAACAATATGGGGTGCAGAAAGTGACAACGTCACGGGGCTGGGTAAAAAGTGATTGGCTACAACAGGCGCCCAACGTGTTAACGTTGACCATAAAATCATCAGAAGCACTACCATAGCGCCTAAGAATAAAAGCAGTATTTTTATCGCTCGTTTCATGAATATTCTCTAAACATAGCTATATTCATAAAGCGGCAATGAAGATCATTGAAGAAATGGATGAAAACAAAGCGAAAGGATGCGTTGGAACTAGCAGCTCAACAACTTGCATAGCGATATAGGTCATTTCCATAATAATCTTCTCTATTTAGATAAAGATATTCTAATCTTTTAAAACAGAAATGAACAACTTAACCCTATCCGTTCATTCTGTTACTACATTATTTTCAGTCAGTTATTAGTGATTATGCGATGTGGCATGGTTGGTAATTTCACGAAAATATGATTGTGTATCATGCACAATCTTCACTTTTTCGGCAAATATAGGATTAGCTGCGAAAAATGGCACTAAACACTTGTCATAAGACCCTTCCATTATCCTGCTATCTTTACATTTGATCTCCGAAATTAGTGACTTCATAGTTCCCAGAGTCTTTTTAACGTACTCAGTTTGGGTTTTATCCCAATAAATTTCATCATAACCATATGCAGGGAGACTAAATTCTTCCGATAACTTTTGAGCGAGCGTTGTTTTCCCTGCCCCGGATATGCCAATAATGCAAATTTTCACGTAACTCCTTAACTTTTCTATTCTTTAAAATCTATCTAGTCCTTAAAAGGAAAAAATAAAACTTAACAATTGCAGCATTTTAACACTAAAAAGACCTTTATTTGTTAAACAGGATATGTAAACGAAAATCAAACGTAAACAGAGGGATATTTTATTAATTTAAAGGTGATTTACATCACTATTTGTCTTATTCTGGACGCATATTTTTGTGGGTTTGTTTATTTTACCTACAATGTCTCATTTATTGGTTCCTATACATTATGGAGTTCCTCTGATGAAAATTGTTTCCTATAGCACCAAACAGTATGATCGAAAACATATGGAACAGGTCAACCAACAGTCAGAGTTTAATTTTAATATTGAATACTTTGATTTCCCATTAACAGTCCAAACCGCCAAAAATGCCGTAGGCGCTGATGCTGTTTGTATTTTCGTCAATGATGAAGCAAACCGTGCCGTGTTAGAAGAGCTTGCTGCTCTTGATATCCATATTCTTGCTTTACGCTGTGCAGGTTTTAACAATGTAGATTTAGATGCCGCCAATGAATTAGGTATTCAAGTTGTACGAGTTCCCGCTTATTCTCCTGAGGCCGTCGCCGAACATGCTGTTGGTATGATGTTGTGCCTGAATCGTCGCATTCATCGTGCTTATCAACGCACGCGCGATGCTAACTTTTCGCTGGAAGGCTTAACTGGCTTTAATATGCACAACCGCACTGCGGGCATTATTGGTACAGGTAAAATTGGTCAAGCCACCTTGCGTATTTTGAAGGGGTTTGGAATGCGTTTGCTGGCTCACGACCCTTACCCAAACCAAGTCGCTCTCGATATTGGTGCAGAATATGTCGATTTAGATACCCTCTATAGAGAATCTGACATTATTTCTCTACACTGCCCGTTGACCCCAGAAAACCACCATTTACTCGATGAAAATGCCTTTAATCGCATGAAACCTGGCGTCATGATTATCAATACCAGTCGTGGTGCTTTAGTTGACTCCGCGGCTGCTATTAATGCACTAAAATCCCAAAAAATTGGTGCATTAGGCATGGATGTATATGAAAATGAAAGAGATTTGTTCTTTGAGGATAAATCCAATGATGTCATTCAAGATGATATCTTCCGCCGACTGTCCTCTTGCCACAACGTATTATTTACTGGGCACCAAGCATTTTTGACGGAAGAAGCGTTAACCAGTATCAGCTTAACAACGTTGAGCAATATTCAACAAGTCAGCCGTGGCGAAAACTGCCCGAATGTTGTTAAGCCCTAGCGGGATCACGCATCATGAAAAGACTGATCCCACTAACCCTCTTTGGATTGTTGCTCGCAGCTTGCCAAACTCATCAAGTCAAGGCAGGTAGTAGCCAACAATCTCTTGAGCAACAATTGATGCATCATAACTTTGTCTTAACTAAAGTAGATGGACGCCTGGTTCCCAAAAAGCAAACAACCCCATCAATTTCTTTTGGTGAAAAAATGTTTGTTTCTGCCTCAATGTGTAATGATTTTAACGGAATGGGTGTAATCAATAATGCAACATTGAAAGTTAAAACATTAAGTAAAACAGAATTAGAGTGCGTAGATGAAGATCTTTCACGATGGGATGCATTAATTAATCGTATGCTGACCAATGGCGCAACAGTAACACTATCCAAAAATCATTTAATGTTAACGCAAGGGCATTATAAACTTGTTTATACTTTGAGTGATTATATGCAGTAATTCTGCCTTTATTGCAAAATAAAAAACCGCCATTTTAAATCTGGCGGTTTTTTTATCTTATTCTTTCAAAAACCTTATAGACTATTTAGCTTGATTAAATAGTAAATTAATTCCTGTCGCTTTTGATGTTCGGTCCATATAATCATGAATTGTTGTGCTGAACCCTATTTCCTTCACAATACTCAAACTACGCAACACAGGGAAAATAATGAAGTCATTAATATCAACAAGCGCTTTGTTACGTTTTTCCAACCATACATCTAAGAGATCCAGATACGGTTCTAACTCAATTAATAACGTATGAGTTTCTTTACGCAACACGGATAGATCATCACCATGGAACTTGCTAACACGCTGAATATACGTGGCTTTAGCTTCCACGGTGGCTATTTCTGGAAACTCAGATTCAGTAAAACGTGGCGTCACTAATTTGGATACCGTCGAAGAAACTGCTTTATACCAATTATCAATCTCGGGATTAATATTCCCTATCGCTAAGCGAGGTTCACTTAATTGATCAATATAACGCACAATATCTAAACTCTCGGGTAAATAGCTACCATCATCTTTTTGTAGAATAGGTACCATTTTACGCCCTATCATACGTGTTGGGGTTTCAATATCGTTATCCAGCAAAATAACCTCTTCTACTGCAACTTTTTTTAAACCAAAAATCATTCTTGCACGAACACAAAATGGACAATGATCATAGATATACAGTTTCATGTTACCCTCACACACTCAGTGATAAAACGAATAAACTTCATTTAAGTATACTTTATATTTATACTTAGTATAGTGTTGCGCGTTTTATTTTTAATCTAAAATATCTTCCCACAACGCTTTAAATTACAACTTTATTTTCTTTGATTAAGCTAGATTTCATATTTAAATTTTATTTTGAAATTAATTTAATATATTTAAACTTAATAAAAAAAACAAAATTAATAGTTCCAATGAAAATATCAAATAAAAATTAGGAATATAAGTAACGTTTCAAAATGGAACATTTTAACCAAATGAATCAATAATTTAAACAATTTAACTACAAAATTCATGTTACTTGCTTTACTGAATAAACAGGTTTAGCCGTATTGTTTTAGCGGTATATTCTTATTGTTATTTTTATTATAAATATTCAAAATAACTTAAAGCCAATTATTGAATGCATTGTTAAATTTGAGCATCATTAAATGAAAAATGATGATTGAAATTAACATTAATTCTAATTATTAGCTTTTAAAGTAGTATGTATTTTAATATAATATCTAGCGTAAACGACTAATAATATCCTTAATAATAAGTTGAGTATGTCATATGGACATTCATAGTGTCATTGGGCTTAGAATAAAAAATCGGAGAAAAGAACTGGGTTTGTCAGGCGCAAACCTAGCCGATAGGTTGCATTTAAGTCAGCAGCAAATATCGCGTTATGAAAATGGAGTAAACAAGATTCCAATTGACCATCTACTTGATATTTCTGAAATTTTAATGTGTCCTATAGAATGGTTTTTTAATGGTTATAAAAGTGAAATAAAAAATAACGATGGTTTAGCATTTGATATTCCAAATAAAGAATTACAATACGCAGCAGAAAGTGTAATTGCTCCATCTAAACATCATCTTTAATAATCATTTTTTGATTATCTAAAAATACCCAGTTTAAGTTAATGAAATTATTGAGCTTCATTGGTCAAGATTAACTTTCTGGGTATTTGCCTTATTAGCCATCTATAAATAGTATGTCATCCCTATATTAAAAATAAGATCAGACCTCATGCCACTCTTAATAATTAATATTATTTAGAAACAAAAAATGCCTATCTATGATTTCATAAAATAGGCGTTTTTTAAGATGAACTTAATTCATAATTGTTGTTAATCGTAAGTCACATTAAATACCATATGCGACCTTACTTCACCGGAAGAGATAGAATCGGCAAATTGAAAGTAACGGGCAATCAACTCGATTGTAAATATTTTTTCTTGAGAGTTTGCCAGCTTACCAACATAAAAAGGTTTGCCAAAATTGATTGGAGCATAGCTTTTTCTTTCTATTACCTGAATACCAACACCTTGTGCGGCGCTGGATCCTGTTGCATCATTCTTTAACACGCCTTCAACAGCACTAACTGATCTATTCGCACTGAAATCCATCTTAATATCAGCCTGCCCCGATACCGTTGTTCCACCGCTACATCTTAAGACAATATCAAAATCTTTCGCACCTGTAGTGTGATCTCTTGCAGTTAAATCAGAACGTTTAATCGTATTGAGATACACATTCTGTTGTTTTCCACTTTCAATAATGCATGAAGGTGAAACAATGGTGATCGCATTCGCATTTAACGATGTCGTCAAAATAGGGTCCGAGCGTCCTTGATAACCATATTCCGTATATTCGCCTCTTGCAATCGTACCTGAACCAGTAACTTCCGCTGTTTTAATTAACTTCAACGTGAATGTTGAACCCGCTAAATAGTAATTTGTTCCACTCCAACCACCGTTAACCACATATTGGCTAGGGTAAACCATACTCACTTGACCCGTTCTTTCAAATTTCATACCGATCCCCGGTATGCTAGATTGGTATACCTTATCACCTATATCTCGTAAGCCAGGCATAACGATTTCTGCGTCAATCACGTTACGCCCATAACAGGTTAGATAAGTACGGTTTGTTGTATCCAGTGGCCATGTTTTACTGGCGATAACACCACCTACAGGCAAAGTGGCATCAACCACCACTCTCCCCATATCCATATTTAGTCGGTAGGTGGGCTGCCTACTTCTGTCGCAATGATCCCAGCCTGTAATATGTGCAGCTGCATACTGTGTAGTAAGAAGTACACTTGCGCCAATTAGCCAGCGCCATTTTTTGATTATTGACATAGACTTTCCTGACTATTTTCAGCCGTTAATGGGAATGAACATTCACCGCCTTCCCATTTTACTGTCGCGATTTTTGATTCATTATTGCTGATAAATACGGTACCACCTTGCCCTACAATACCAATGTAATCACCTTTTGAATCAACTACATTGGCTCCAAATGGTAGTGTTTTATTACCTGCTCGAATCACGTTGTACACTTCATTTTTTTCAATTTTGGTATCAAAAACGACTTTAACAACACTGCCTTCATACGGTACAACTTGCGCCGTAGTACTGCTGAATACGATATCTTCAGGGCTACCTTTCGGGTCAAGATCGATATTATTAATACGGTATGGTCGAACATATGGCGCCACCGCATAGCCACGACTATCAATCTTGGTATTGTGCGATCCCATCACTGATGCACCTTCCGCACCTTTTGCTTCAATTAGTGCGATGGTCGATGAGGTATTTGGTGATAAAGTCACTCCGCCAGAATGCACTATCATGGATCCATTCGCGGATGCGCCATATTGACGATAGCCTTGACCTTGGCTGTAGTTAGCATTGGTCGTCACTACTGGCGTTTGGTAGCCCGTATTCAATGCAAAATTGCTGCTTCCACCATTTTCTACAGAAGTGTTTAAACCGTAAGTCCAGTTATTGTCCGCATCAAATGAGCCGTTAGCACCCACTTGAGAAGATCCAAATTTATCATTATTAAACGTGGTGTTGGACGTAATTGTCGTATAGTGGTTATCCCCAAAATAGAGTGGGAAGTTTACGTTTAAACTTACACGGTCATCTTGGCTTCTTTGTGTGTTATCGGAATAGACTCTCATAAACGAAACACCGTATGAGACGCGGTCATATTGATTGGTGTAATTTAGTTGATACTGTTTTTCAATACCTGAGCGGTTCCAATAACTTGAAATACGTCCTGTAAAATAGAAACTTCCTAACTCGTAAGGCAAGTTTTGGTTAATCGTGTAGCTAAAACCATTCTTTTCACGACCCAATGAGCTATTCATACCTTTTTTATCTGAGTCAATGGCATACAGTGCATTGGATAAGCTAAAGTAATCTTCAGTTGAATAACGATAAGCCGCTAAGACTAGGTTGGTATCTGTTTCAGAAAATAGTTTATTAAATGTAAAACGGTAGCTTTGCCCCATATCGGTCTTTTGGTTAAACACCGTTCTTGACTGTGTCACATCCACAGCAACGGCACCAATAACCGTATTCACACCTGCACCGAGCAAATAAGCCTGATAATCATCAAATGCGGTCAAACCGCCATACAGCGTAAAGGTATTATTTAAGCCGTGTTGCAGAGTACCTTGCATAATAAACGGTCGATTACTAATGCCTTCAGCATCAGATTTACCACCAGAGAGCTGATAGCGGGTATAGCCAGGGCGTAATAATTGAGCCAAAGAGGTGTAAGGTACGCTAAATGAAGATTCGCTACCATCAGCTTCTTTTACTGTCACCACAAGGTCATTTCCGTAACCAGAGGGATAAACATCCGTCAGGTTAAAGGGTCCAGGTGAAACTGATGCTTGATAAATGACCACATCATTTTGTCTAACGGTCACTAATGCGTTACTCTGTGCCACTCCACGAATTTCAGGTACAAAAGAACTCATGCTATCGGGATACATACTGTCATCGGTAGCAATTCTAGCCCCTAACAGACTAATGCTATCAAACATGTCACCGTCGGTATAAAACTGACCCGCAGTTGCTTTTGCTTTGAGCGAGGCAACAGGACGTTGTAAATACGTTTGGTTACTATGCCAACTCGCTCCCTCTTTACGCTGCCAGCTTAAATTCCCAATATGCTTTAACATCCAGCCGTCATAGCTTAGTCCAGCATTTAATCCAAGATAAGCACTCGCACTATTATTATCGTTAGAATGGCTATCATAATAGTTCCCCATATAACCTAGGTTTAATGCGGGGATCCCTGTTTCCCAGAATTGTTCTGAAACATATCCTCGAGAGGATTTTTGCTCATATATTTGCGGTACAGATATATCCACACGTAGCGTAGAGGTGTGAAATATATCGCTCACATCAGCCTCACTGTTCCATTGATTCAAAAAGAGACATTCTTTGCTATCAAGGGATGCAGCTGGTGCAAATTTTTCAACATTAATTCCAAGGTCAGATAATAGTGCAGGCGTATAACAGGTGCCGAGTTGACCATTTTCTTTTGCTACAAAATCAAGGTCATAGCGCCCTTTCCAACTACCGTTGGTATACACGTCAACAGAATACTTTCCTGGACTAATCCCTGTGGTGTTAAATCGGTCAAAATCAACATTCTCTTGGCTACCGATAATAAAACCACTGTTAAATTCATACGTGGTTTCTTCTTCACTCCAAGCATAAAAAGACGGCAAAGCACAGACTGTGACTAAACCCGTCACGGAGAGTATGTTGGAATATTTATATTTTAACTCTCTCTGCTTCATTCCAAATCCTATTTAACGGTAGTTTTTACCGCTACATCTGAGCCGTAATCATTGATATTGTTAATAATAATTTTTGTTCCTGACGTCAGCGCTTTTTTAAGCTCTACTGTCGACTGGCTTTTCGGATCTAAAAAAATCGTCTTATCATTCAATGCACTAGAGCCATCAACAGAAATTTTTGTAATAGTAATAAAGTATGGCGTCGGATTGTCGATATTAAGTCTGCTACCAGCGGCTTTTACCACTAATTGTTCAGGAGCAAGTTCACGGCTACCTAAACCTGATGGGCGATAGAAAAATTTAAAACGAGAACGAATCGCTAGTTGCAGCACATTTTGATTTTCTGCTGCTTTATTTTTGACCATAGGTGGAATATCTAAAAGGTTAAGCCACCAGAGTGATTCTCGGTCTTGTGGAATGGCGGATTTATCCATCAATTTGATGCGGATAGTTTGTCCACCTTTAGCTTCAATTCGGGAAATCGGGGGTGTGAGTTGAAAAGGCGTTTTAATGGTGTCGGGTGTTTCAGATGCATCACCATTATCAAGCCATGCTTGAGCCATAGCAGGACGATCAGCCGTATTATTTAATTGAATTGTAATTTCTTTTTCATCGCTAGGATAAATAAAGCGTGTACCGTTAACGATAATATTATTTGCAAATGCCGTCATGCTAGACAGTAAGCAAAGACTAAATAGAATGGCTTTCATGTGGGCCTCAAAGCAAAAAGCGGCAGTTTACCCACCGCTTACTAACTCATGCTTTTATCGAAAATGCCGATAAAAACTGACTGAAAAATTAGTTATAAGTAATTTCGTAGGTCGCGTAGCTTTGAATTTCACCCGCGCTTACTGCATCTGGAGTACTTGTGGTGTAACCAACATAGTAAGTGAAACGTGTATTTTTGCCGTTTAACTCACCTGTGGCTTTTGGTTGGCTAGTTTGACCTGGGAAAATTTTAGTTGCAGCTTTACCATCAGTAGATAGCGCTAACTGAATGTTTTTAGCACCATTAACTACAGTGTTAGCTAAGCTACCTTTTGTGTTAGCGGCTAAGTTACCACCAGTCCAGCGTACGCCTAAACCGGAAACATCAGAAACAGCTTTACCACTTTGTGCACAATCACTGATTTCGATAGCAAATGTTTTTGGTTTTAAAATTGTATCGGAGCCACCATCTTTAACTTCTTTTAAAGAAACCGGCGCTAAATACACAGTAGCATCGCTACCTTGACCATCAACGGAAACGTTACAAGAAACATCCATAACTTTACCGTTGAAGTTAACTTGACCACCACCAACTGGTGTTGCTGCGTTTGCTGTTGTTAAGCCAAGAACTGTTGCTGCGATAGCAGTCAGTAAAACTTTTTTCATTTTCAATTCCTAAGATGAGTTTTTATTTATTACTTATAAAAATTATTAAGTGGTCTTTATTTAGTTGTTGGTAACAGCAAAAACGGAACCCAGCTGCATTAAAATACAGCGAGAAGTCAGTATGTTTTTATTTTCAGCGAATTGCTGTAACGCATACACAGGGAATGACTTAATACATTCTATTTTTGAACCGACAAGCTATTTGACCCTCTAATTCGCCGCAAAGCATACATAAAAACTTAAGTATCCTTAAATCGTTTTTACCTTAGCTTATTAATATTTTGATAGATAAAATCTATTGTAATTGATCTATTAATTGATGGTGCCAATATATTAATTACGCGCAATAAGTCATATTTAGAGCTAGAATTAGTAATTTGTTAGATTTAGCCTAGTTTAATTAGAGTTATATTTTGGTTTTTTATAAATTAAGAGATTTATGTGAAAATTTTAAATTTGAGATGTAAGTTAAATTTTATGACTTCATTTACATTTAGACACTTTTTCTAGTAGTTTCGTAACAAAATAATATCCCTGTATACGTGTTAAAAAGCCATAAAACATAAATATTTCTTATTGATTATACCGTTGTTCATATTGGAACATCGAATAATAAATAAAATTAAATATCGAATTATTATTCCAAGACTCAATTCACTCTCTATTGGTGTAAATGAATTATCTATAACTTTATTGCGCTATAAGTAAGGATAAAAATTCGTGAAATCGAAAGTTATTAGGTTGTAATTTCGCTATAGTGACAATTAGGAAAACACGTTAATGAATAGGACAAGAGATTTGTGATAAAAAATCATAAAAACCGCAAGATAATGCTTACATTATATAATTAGGCTTTAATGATTTAGTCTATTTAAGAGTATCGGGACGTGAATCTATGTTAGAGGAAATTATCATTTCTGATCTGACAATACTAAATAAGTAGTATTTTCTTGCCAAAAACTTGATCTGCCTCAAAATTTGGAAAACATCTATAATTTATTGATATATAAAGGAATTCTATAAGGCAATCAATTCGACCAAATTTATAAAAATTGCCTGAAAAATACATATTAGGAATATTCCTAAAAACACATATTTTGTGTTTATGATTTACCTTATGTATCGATTTTGGGCAAAAAAGCATTTAAAGCTAAGTGCTATTCTATTTTAAGACTAACTATTTTACTCCGTATATTCATGAACAATCGTGACAATAACGCTAATAATAGTGCTATTTAAATCACATCAACTCATTAAATTGATAACAAAAATGCAAGATGATATTTGAAAGAAATGGCTTAAAAAATATTTTATTTCAACAAGATATGAAATATGGTTTAAATAATTCAGGTGTATGCATTAGATGAGTTGAATATTAGAACATTTGATATTAATAAATATTTAACATTTTTAAAACCATTAATGAACAAAATCCATTTCATGCATATCTTATTAATTCTGATTGATATAGCAAAGACGTTATTTTCTGATTAAGTCGATTAATTGGCTGGTAAATATAATATTTGTCGTATTTTCTATCCCCTATTCATTTAGTTAATAAAAAACCCGCACTAAGCGGGCTTTTTGAGGGGGCACAATAAAATGCTATCTAGCATTAGGATGATTCATAATATGATCTTCCCATTCCACCACATCAATTTCTCGTACAGCAATGTGGCGAACAGAAATACCTTCATTATGCATTGCAGCTTTTGAACCTGTTTTCAATGGATGCCATACAGGAAGTGATTTTCCTTCCATAAGCAAACGATAGGCACAGGTGCTCGGTAACCAAGCAAATGTTTCTAAATTGTCCCGTGTCAGTTTGATGCAATCTGCTTCATATTTGAAACGATCTGCATAATGCTTGCACTGACAGGTTTTAATATTTAATTGGTTACAAGCCACATTAGTGAAATAGATCTCATCGGTATCTTCATCTATCAGTTTGTGTAAACAACATTGCCCACATCCATCACAGAGCGATTCCCACTCTTCATCGGTCATTTCATCTAAGGTTTTAACCTGCCAGAAAAACTGAGACATAATACTGCAAAATCCTATACTTAAATGACTCTAGTGGTCAGTGAATTATCATTAATCGTTAGCGTTAACATATCCCCAGAAACCAGCGGACCAACACCGTCTGGTGTTCCTGTTAAAATAACGTCGCCAGGACGGAGGGTAAAGAAGCGGGACATATAGCTAATCAGCGGTAAAACTGGCGTGATCATATCACGAGTCGATCCAGACTGACGAACTTCGCCGTTGATCTCTACACTCAATGACATATTTTGTAAGTCACTTGTACCACTAACAGGAATAAAACCAGAAATCGGGCAAGAACCATCAAAGGCTTTGCTTTTCTCCCAAGGTTGCCCTGCTTTCTTAAATTTCGCTTGTAAATCTCTCAGCGTTAGATCAAGCGCAACGGCATAACCGGCTATTGCACGGGCAACTCGGTCTTCATCCGCATTTTTTAGCGGCATACCAATTAAAATAGCCATCTCTACTTCATGATGGACAGAACCTAAATCTTTAGGGATCACAATCGGTTGGTTTACATCACACAGTGCTGTTTCAGGTTTAATAAATAAAACGGGCTCTTCCGGTAATGCTGACCCCATTTCTTTAATATGTTTTGCATAGTTACTACCCACACAAACTACTTTATTGGCAGGGAAATCTAATAAAGCACCTTGCCAGTCGCGATGTTGATACATATCGGTAACTCCTATTATCGTTATTGTATTTTTGTAGCGATACCATCCGCCATCATACAAACACTTAATGCGAAATAATATGAACGATTCCAATGCATAATCGTGCGGAAGTTTTGGGTGACTAAGAAAGTTCGACCTTCTGGATCATCGGGAATGACCACCCAAGTTTTTATCTCTGGTGATAACCGGGAAAATGCAGGTAGTTTAACGCCTAACTGTTCCCATTCCTGAACTGTTTTACCTTGTTCCGTTTTAACGCCTTCTAAACGACGGTTAAAATCAGCGGGCAAAGAGACTTGGTAGCCCCATGGTAATGCAGATTGCCATCCTTCCGTTGATAAATAATTAGCAATAGAAGCAAAAACATCCGCTTTATTATTCCAGATATCCATTTTGCCATCACCATCACCATCCGCTGCATAAGATAGATAAGATGTTGGCATAAATTGGCTTTGACCCATTGCACCCGCCCATGAGCCTTTCAGCTGTTGATCTTCAGGAATATAACCTTTATCCATGATTTCCAATGCAGCCAATAATTGCTTACTAAATAGAGCTTCGCGGCGACCTTCGAAAGAGAGTGTTGCGAGAGCAGAAATGACATCTTCTTTACCCTGTGAACGACCAAAACCACTTTCAAGTCCCCATAAAGAAACAATATATTGAGGTGGTACACCATATTTCTGGCTAACGGCATTCAGAACAGCTTGGTTTTCATAATATTTTTCCACACCCATATTAATGCGAGATTGTGGCAAAACATTTTTTAGATAACTTGCTAATGTCACTGTAGCACGCTTTTCAGGCTGCCCTTTATCCGCTTTTACAACACGTTCTAGGAAGTAAATATTAGCGAAACCACGATCAATCGTAGATTGTTTAATACCTTGAGCAATCGCATGTTGTTTCAACAACTCCACATACGCTGGAAACTGGGAAGGTTCTCGTTGTTCAATCGGAAATGCTTTATCCAATGCGATAATTTCTTTTTCAATCGCAGCCTCTTGTGCCGTTGTCAGAGTTCGCGTTTCATTCGCATGGGTTGCAGTAGTTTGAGTATGTGGCGCACTACAACTTGCTAAAAGTAGACCAGCGACTAATGTATATAATAACGTTGGCTTCATTTTTATCCTCCTGACGATAATGGCTTTTTAAGGATCTTCCTAAATTGTCTTAGTCGTTTAGTTCACGGTATTCAGAAAGTAAATCTTCGACCGGAGGTGGGAATTGCAAGTAATAACCAACGTCTTGGAGATCAGCGCGAACTCGCTCAATATCAGCATTAGCCAGCTTTTCACGTTTATCTAACGAAATTAACATTGAGAACTGAGGTTTGCCAAACTGTTTAAGGAGTTCTTCAGGAACGCGTGAAAAATCATCTTTTTTTTCGATATATAAATAAGTTTGATCACGGTTCGGGCTTCTATAAATTGCACAAATCATTATATTTAACTCTTTTTCTTGGTTCGTAAGCTTGCTTGAAGTATGCAGTAACTATAACATGCTATTGTTTTACTGAGTATCTTCACCCGAGGATTGTTTCGGAAATTTTAATTTGCTGAGTCTAGATAGATGCCACAATCGCCAATAGAACTTAAAGGCAGCAGTTTTACTCTTTCAGTCATTCACTTACACAGTGAAGAGCCTAAACTCATCAAAAAAGCGCTGCAAGACAAAGTAAGTCAGGCTCCTGATTTTCTTAAAAATGCCCCAGTTGTTATTAATGTTGCAGAATTAACGCATCACGCGGATATGTACAGTATTCACAAGGCGATAGTTTCTGCTGGTCTTCGAATTGTTGGCGTTAGCGGTTGCACTGACCCACTATTAAGACAAAAAATCAATGAAGCGGGACTGCCCGTACTCAATGAAGGTAAAAGCAAAAAAACGCCAGAACCATCAACGGATGACGTCACTTTTGCAAAATCTGATATTGCACCTCAGTCTGCCCCTATCGAATCTGCTTATCGCAAAACTCGCATTATCAATACTCCAGTACGTTCAGGTCAGCGCATTTATGCGCCAAATAGTGATCTCATCGTCACAAGTAATGTTAGTGCAGGTGCAGAATTATTAGCAGATGGTAATATTCATATCTATGGTGTTATGAGAGGTCGAGCCCTTGCTGGTGCCTCTGGAGATATGGAAAGCCAGATTTATTGTACTCATTTGCAGGCAGAGCTAGTGTCGATTGCAGGCGAGTATTGGTTGAGCGATCAAATACCTACTGAATTTCTCACCAAAGCAGCTAAACTTTGTTTAGTTGATAACAAACTTAATATTGAATACTTAAATTAGACCTTATTTACAAGGAATTATTCATGGCACGCATAATTGTTGTTACTTCTGGTAAAGGTGGCGTTGGTAAAACCACTTCAAGCGCGGCCATAGCTACCGGCCTAGCTCAAAAAGGGAACAAAACTGTAGTTATCGATTTCGATATCGGTCTACGTAACCTTGACCTAATCATGGGGTGTGAACGTCGCGTAGTATATGACTTCGTCAACGTTATCCAAGGTGATGCAACTCTAAATCAGGCGTTAATTAAAGATAAACGTACTGAAAACCTCTATATTCTGCCTGCATCACAAACTCGTGATAAAGACGCCCTGACTCGTGAAGGTGTTGAAAAAGTTCTTGATGAACTTAGCAACGAAATGGCGTTTGATTTTATTATTTGTGATTCTCCCGCGGGTATTGAAAGCGGTGCATTAATGGCGCTTTATTTCGCTGATGAAGCCATCATCACAACCAACCCAGAAGTCTCTTCTGTTCGCGACTCAGACCGTATTTTAGGGATCTTATCGTCTAAGTCTCGTCGTGCAGAAAAAGGTCAAGACCCAATTAAGGAACACTTATTACTGACTCGCTACAACCCAGGTCGCGTAACCCGTGGTGACATGCTCAGTATGGAAGACGTTCTAGAAATTCTGTGCATTCCATTAATTGGGGTGATCCCAGAAGATCAATCTGTTCTACGTTCTTCTAACCAAGGTGAACCGGTTATTCTGGACTCTGACTCTGACGCAGGACAAGCATATAGCGACTGTGTAGAACGTATTTTAGGTGAAGATCGCCCTATGCGTTTCATTGAAGAAGAGAAAAAAGGCTTCTTAAAGCGTCTATTTGGGGGATAAATAATGGCTTTATTGGATTTCTTTCTGTCGAGAAAAAAGACGACAGCAAATATCGCAAAAGAGCGACTGCAAATCATCGTTGCTGAACGTCGCCGCGGTGATAGTGAGCCAGCTTATCTTGCTGATATGAAGCGAGATATTTTGCAAGTTATTTGCAAGTATGTTCAAGTTGACCCAGAAATGTTATCCGTACAATTTGAACAAAAAGATGATGATATTTCTGTTCTCGAATTAAACGTCACTCTTCCTGAAGCAGAGGAAGGTAAAGATGTTAAAGAGACAAAACCAGCAGAACAGTAACATTGTACAATGCCGCTATACCACTATAGCGGCTTGATTTTTACCCCATTTTTCTAATCTAATTTAAAATTAATCTCTAATTTTAACTGCCTGTTCATATCCTCTGGTGGTTTACCCAAAGGTTTGCAACGCTTAATTGCATCTAATATCGCCTGTTCAAAAAATGGGCTCATTTCTGAATCCAGCACTTTCGTATTGACCAATTCACCTTTCTCTGTGATATCAAACTGAACTTGAATATCCCCTTGCATACGCATTTTGCGTGCTCGTCGCGGGTACTGTTTGTGGCTATCAATTTCCCGTTTGATCTGGTCTAAATAGCGCTGTTTGGCATTGATGTTATTTTCGCCATCAAAAAAATGAGCGAGGTCACCTTGCTGCCCTGCAGCTAAAGAATTTGCTTTGCTTTCTCCTTCTTTTGCTCTTTGGGTTTGCAAATCATCCCGAGAACTGTCTTTCTTGGCTTTTTCTTCTGGTTTAGCTTTATTTTTTACAGGATTACGCTTTTTAGATTTCACTTCATTGGGTGTTTTATCAGCGACGGTATTTGAGGCATTATCTTGATGGTTACGCTGCTTACTGACCTTGATATTCGCGTACTCAAACTCCTCGATGGTATTGAGTTCATCTCCAGTTACCGATTGGCTTTCTTGGGGGACACTCACTTGCTGCTCAACTAAAAACTGAGTTAACGCGACGGTCACCACTGGAGAAATTAACGGTGCTGTCATTTTGAATGACAATGAATTGACTGTAAAAAAACAGAAATAAATAATGGTGCCGTGTAATAAGCCAGAAAGCGGTAATCCATAATAAATTCGAAAATAATTCATGGCGATATTCCTAATCAGCCCCAGCAAATATACTTTGCTGGGGCTGAGCCTTAGAAGTGACTAGTCACACTTAAACGAAGAGATCTTCCCGGCGCAGGCATCATGCTACGCGTCAATGGGTCAATGTAATATTCGTTTAATACGTTAGAAGCTAATAACTCCACTAACAGGTTTTTATTCACTTGGTAGGTAACATAAGCATCCGTGACAAATACCGCATTCCAACTCATCGGGTTATTGTTTAACGGTGAATAAGAAGGACCAAACTTGCTCGCCATCTGTGCTTCATCTTTATTTTCTGTTTTGGCGTGATAGCGTATACGTCCGCCAACTTCCAAACTTTCATTAAAGAAACGCATACCGAGGTTAGTATGGATACTGTATTTAGGTTGTAACTGGGTTCGGAGATAGCCGTGCGGAAAGCCACCTTCAGTACAGATTGACCCTTTGTACTTATTCAGCGGGTCTAAACGAGCCATCGATGCATCATCACAAACTTCATTTTTCAGCCGGAAATCAATTCCTAAATCCCCAAAGAAACGTCCATTATCATAACGGGCTAGCACTTCCAATCCAGCGGTTCGGTGCTGATCCATTTGTGCAAAAACCAAATTACCATCACGATCAAAGGCGTTTTCAATCATATTATGGTAATAGTTGATTCTAAAATCGGCGGCATTTTCAGCGTTTAACCAACTTTGTAAATTATGCACATAGCCAATTTCAAAAGTATGGCTACGTTCTGGCTTAAAGGGGCGATGCCCTATAGTGACTTTACCGCCGCCAGAAAAACCGATGGTATCTTCAAAAATACTGGGCATTCTGACGGTTTCGGCGTAACGCGCAAACACTCGGTCATTATCAGAGAGGTAGACAGATCCCCCTATTGATGGACTCCACGCGGAATTAATACGTTTACCTGGGTTTTTATACTTTTGGTTCTCGTCGACTGAAATATAATCCCATTCTTTATTTGGAGCACGATAAGCAATAATTGCTTTGACTTTTTTCTGGCTAATCGGGTCAATCACCTCTTCTGAGAGGTCAATTTCGCCGTTATAGAATGGGTTATTCTCCGCAGTGAGCTTACCATCTTCATCCACTCGCCATTTGATATAGTCGAATCCGGTAATACGAAACCCCTCATACTCTTCATGAATTGTAGAATAGTGCTCGGCTTTTTTTAGAGAATGCTTAGGGAGTGATAACGCTTCTGCGACAAACCATTCAATTCTAGAAACGCCAATAGTACTGTCCGGCCAATTACCCACGTTATCGTAACCATCAAAAGTACGCCCTTTACTATCCACATAGCCCTTAACCTTACTGGCTTCCTCTTCAGTAAAGGGTCGAGTATATTCAAAATTCATGGCTTTCTCAATTTGATGCACGGCAAATCGGGAGTCTTTTGCTTTTAATCGACGTTCCCTTAATAAATCTCGCGACCAATAATTTTGATACTGAATACCTGCATTGACATGTAGCCAATTCGTGGGGCGCCAATCAAATCTGATTGCGCTACTGTATTCTTGACGCTTTCCTTCTCGTGGGATAGCACGAAATGTACTGTATTTAGGTATTTCAGCATTAGGACCATAGATATCATCATGGCTGTTAATTTTCTCATTCGTGAAGTTACCAATGAGAGTCACATCAAAGCTAGGTAGTAATTGGATTTTATTAGATAAGGAAACACCTTGCCTATCATTGAGCTGACTCAGTTTTATGCCATCTACTAATTTCCCGTTAACATTTAGATTTCTACGATTACCATATATATACCAGTCATACTCCATCGCTTGCCTAGGCAAGTCACCCGCAGTATTGGAATTTAAATCCATTTTTGTTAACCAATAACTTAACTGAAAATCAAAAAACGGTTGGTCGCTGGGTTTAAATCCATAGTTAACATAGAGAGAGCCTAAACTAAGATTTGCCAAAGGCCATTGAGGAATTTCCCCCGCTAAATCATGAAAACGAATTTGCGAGGGCATAATTTCCCCATAATGGCTTTTGGTATGCACATAGCCGAGGGAGACACTCTGTGATTCTGAGAGTTGTAAATTCATTTTTTGAAGGAAAGTTTCGATATTACTGGAGGTATTACCCACTTCTTTGGTTGGCAAGTAAATATTGGCAACAAAAGGGATATTAGGATCTAATGTTTTATTTGAATATGTCTTGTCTCGAGTGATAATAGGCTCTCGAAAATAGTTTGCACCGTGGCGACCTGCAAAATAGTTTCCTTGGTTTCGGTGGCTATAAGCAAATAGCAGGTTAAATTTTTCTTGCCGTAACCCAAGTGCCACTCGCATCGCACTGTCTTTTAAATTAAAGAAATTCGAACTTCCTGGTTGATCTGGCTCTACCACTGTCTTAGGGTCTCGGAACTTCACTAACGACAGACTATCATTATAATTGGCTGCACTCTCCATCAGCTCTGGGTCATCGCGGTAATCGCTTCCAAGATGCAACTGGTTAATTCGAGGCTTTGTCGAATTAGTTCGTGTTTCCAATTTAAGATCGACAGCAAAATGTTCATCTGATGGGACGATATCATCAATACTGAGGGTTTTAACCGCAACGCCACCACCAATAGAAGTACGAATATCACGATCTAACATCGGGCTTTTTATCACTGTGATGCTACTGATCATATTAGGGTCAACATAATTACGATTATTGGCTCCGTTGTAGCCGCGCCACACCGTAATGGCTTGCTCTGTACCATCTACCGTGACGGGTACGCGCCCTTGCCCTTGAATGCCGCGAACATTTGGGTCTAATGCCCCACTATTACGCGCATCTCCGCTATAAACCCCAACGCCATGATTTAAAATATCGGCAGGGTTAGTACCTTTATAACGTTCGGCTGCTTCTTTACTGATATAAATATTGGATTCATCTCTATCATATTGGTCATCCGCACCTTTTTGGTCACGTTGCTTAATCGTATCGATTTGGTCTTTTACCTGAATATTGCCCACTTGTTCCCTTGAGCTGGCATAAGACGAAAGTGAAATGCCCCCCATAGCTAACCCTGTGGCAATTTTCATTGCCACCACTGTTGTTACTTTCATATTAAATCTCAATGCAAACTAAAATGTTTTACTTAAATTTAAACCCACTTCGCTTTTATTATAGGAATAGCTTATTCTTGCACTGCTATCATTGAATTTGTAATTAACATAGAACGTTGGTGTTAATGATAGAAACGTATGATCTAATAATGTTATTTGGCTATTTAATTCCCACGATTCATCACTACGTTTTGTATTAAGTGCACTATCGAAATCAAAAAAATCATAATTGCTGCTTGTTAGTTTATTGACTAACTTATTCGAGCCAACGGCATTAATTGAGCCCACTGTTAACCCTGACACTTGGTAGCTATCACTTTTATATTTTTCAATATTTTTACCGCCATATATATTTGAGAATACACTCCATTGTGGGTTAATCGAATAAATAGCGGTCATACTGTAATTAATATCATAGCCTGAACGTGATGTTCGTTTACCAAAGAAAGTTTGATTTTTATATGCCAGGTTAGATAGCAAATAAAGCTTATTACTGGGAAAATATACCCCAGTAATGCTTGCACCTACACTGTAATGATCAAACAAATGCCCCCGCCAATTGATATCTGCAATAGGTGAAAACGTGATCTTTTTATTCCCATAAAGATACTGATAGCTTATTGATGAGTAACTCGAAAAGCGCCTTTTTACTGAGCGATGTGGGTATTCCCATACATTTCCACCCATACTGGCTAACAGCGAGTGACCTCGATATTGCCAAAGGATTTTATTGGCATTTCCTGAAAACCCGTACACTAAACCAGATTTAATTTCACTGCCTTGCATACACCAGATCGTGCCACATTGCTGTTCCTTGTTACCATGAGCCTCAGTATAGTTTGTGTCATACTTTAAATCCGCATTGAAATTTCCCTGCCAATGACCACGTTTTTCTAATGCTGTGATTTCTTTGTCTATCTGCTTGATTCGGTCTTCCGGTAAATTGACTCGATATTTATCTTTTATCTTTTTATATAAACTTAATGCTTCACGATGATAACTGTTTTTTATATAGACATGAGCCAATTTCATTTCAGAAAAGACTGAGTCAGGGTTACCATTGACTATTTTCAAATAAACTTTTAGTGCTAATGGATAATCACCATTAAAATAGGCTCTTTCTGCTGAAATATAATCCACCATACCTTTATCATGATTTTTATCATTCAGATAGTCAGGTAATATTCTATCGATTTGCTGGAATTTTTGCCGGTTAACTAAATCATAAAGAATAAAACCAAGGTCGTCGACAGTTTTATTTATTTTAAGTGGGATTATCGTGGGCGCTTTATTTCTTGTGTTATTTATTTCAGTTAAAACTTCAATTATCTGTTCATATTGCTGATGCTCATAATTTTTCTCAGAAAATGAATTCATAGAAAACAACAATATAATTAATACTTCAATCTTGTTGATTATTTTTTTCATCCGCCTTCCTTTTCCTTTTTCCACAAAAATACAGGTAGGCAAAATAACTTTTGCCTACCTGATAGCAGCTATATTGCGAAATAGAGATTACTCTTGGTTCTGGCTGCCACCAAAAGCGGTATCATATTGATGCTCACTATTAAATACGGCGACACCACCAACATGTTCCGCATTCTCGCCAAAGAAGCACCCATAGCTCATACCTGATACGGTGTCATTAGCAATTGCTGAACCTGAGAATGAGCCGGCATCATGTATTTGACCCTCAAGAGCAATTTTTAAGTTCTCGCCTTGTAATGAACCGGTATAGCCCTTATCACCAAAGTCAGCTTCAAATACACCGGAAAGCTTTTTCTCACCATCATATTGATTAATCCCTGCAATGGTGTAAGTGGCTTTACCTTCGGTTGGTACTGATGTTGTTGCATCTTGACCAGAGAAGAAAGCAGTGTGCTTAGCATCATCTTCCATTCCAGTTTGTGACCAATCCCCATAATAAACTTCGGCATCTGCGATTTTAGAGAACTGGAATTTCCCCATATCGATATTACCGTTTGGTGTTGCAGGAACAACATAAACATTACCCTCTTTTGGAAACATCACAATTCTCGCTAAGCTCGAAAATGATATTCTTTTTCCTTCGCCTTTATAACGATGACCAATACCCGGTGAGCCTATACTCCCCCCATGGGGTCCATGAGAAGCTTGAGTTTCACCTACCGTTACATTTGATCTTTCTGTCTCATACGTTTGGCTCTGTGCAGATTCCGTTATCGCACTCGCATAGGTAGACATACCTGCCAAAATAGCAATTAACGTCGCTTTAGTACTTTTATTCATAGTGATTTCCTTATTCAATTAGTAAAAAATTAAAAGGAGATGATGCTTTTTACTCTTTTCTCTTGGACATATTTGTGGACCCACAAACTGAAAATGATTTTATGAGAATGCGTTTTATTTACAAATAAAGGTTTTATAATTCAATGAAAAATCATTACATTAGAATGGTGTTTTTTCTTTTTATTTTTCAATAAACTATAAAATAACTCTCCCCCTATAAATGTTAATCATCCCTGTAATGAGCTATTTTAAGTTCGATCTTTATTTATCTTTGCTATTTTTTAAGAGTAATTACAGAATTGAACGGCATTAAATAATGATATTAATCTCAATGGATGGGATTATTTTTAGATTAGTGTTAAATAATAATCTTCATTATTTAAAGAGGAATAAATATTTAGGATTGTCGGAATGAGAATAAAACTTACTGATAAGAATAACAAAATACCCAAGAAAAAAAGTGCCTTGAAAATCACATAAAGGCACAAAATTATCGCTATTTTGTGCCTTTATCACGGATTACGCTTGGCTAAGTAATCGAGTTAAGGGTCCTTCCAATAATCGTCCACGCCAACCTGCAAGCAGTTCAGGCTGACATGATTTCTCTTTTAATCCCCAATGCACTGCTAGTAATTGGTTTATTTGACGGCGAGATGCCAGTAATTCAGGGTTGAATTTTTCATTCTCAGCGATCTCTTTCACCACAGCTTTTATTTCTTTAAAGATACTTTTGTACTGGCTTTGCTCTGTGATATTAGCCACAGGTGCAGGATATTGGCTTTCATCGAGTTTTTTCGCGTCCTCAACGATACTTAATAAACGCCGACCGTGACAACGAATTTCCTGCCCTGATAAACCTAATGCGTCCAGCTCACCTAATGAACTTGGTAAGTAGCGAGCGACCTTCCATAAATTTTCTTCTTTAATGACGAAGTTTATTGCCATATCCCGTGCTTTCGCTTGGTCAAGACGCCATGCTGCCAGTAATTGCAAACAGGCAAGTTGCTCATCACGTAGCTGCCATGTATTAGTGATGCTTAAATAGGCTTTTTCTGGTTTGACTGTTTTTTGACGACGCGCAACGATACGCTGACATTCATCTTGTGCGTCCGCTAATAAACCTTCTTCTGACACTTTTTCCATCAAAATTTTCGCGAGTGGCAGCAAATAAAGGACATCTGCAGTCGCATAATCACACTGTTTCTCACTTAAAGGTCGAGCAAGCCAATCTGTTCGTGATTCGCTTTTATCTAGCTCGACACCCAAATGTTCTGCAACTAACGTCGCAAAACCACAAGAAATTGGATAACCCAAGAACGCGGCAAGCACTTGAGTATCTATCATTGGCTCAGGCACACAACCAAAATCATGCATAAAAACTTCTAAGTCTTCACTGCCTGCATGTAGAAATTTTAATTGGTTTGGGTTGGTTAACAGTGCCTTAAATGGGCTAAAGTCCGTCATTAAAAGCGGATCAATCAATGAAACCTGTTTTCCATCATACAACTGCAATAACCCCAGTTGAGGGTAATAGGTTCTAGTGCGAACAAACTCAGTATCTAATGCTAACCACGGTGCATCGCTGGCCTCTTGGCAGACTTTGGCTAATTCGCTATCTGTTGTGACTAAACGGTAATTCAAAACAAGTTTCTCTTTATTATAATTTAGTTAAGTGTATCTGACGGACACAGTAACGCCGGTAAAAACCGGCGTTACACATTGCTTTTGTTAATTCACCACTCAATAATTCATTATGACGGTGATTTTTCTCGTGCTTGCTGCTCTTCGGCTCTTAACTCTTTTCGTAGGATTTTCCCTACGTTAGATTTTGGTAGCTCATCACGAAACTCAAAAATTTTCGGTACTTTATAAGCGGTTAACGAACGACGGCAAAATGTTTTAAGATCTGCAGCGGTCAATGAAGAATTTTTAGTAACCACGAAGACTTTTACTGCTTCTCCAGTGCTTTCGCTTGGCACACCAATGGCCGCACATTCAACCACATCAGGGTGCATGGAAATCACATCTTCAATTTCATTTGGATAGACGTTAAAACCAGAGACAATAATCATATCTTTCTTACGATCAACAATACGAATATAGCCTTCATCGTCTATTTCAGCGATATCACCGGTAGCTAACCAGCCATCCACAATGGCTTCGCTCGTTGCATCAGGACGATTCCAATACCCTTTCATTACTTGTGGACCTTTTACCCACATTTCACCCGCCGTACCACGGGGAACTTCATGCCCATCATCGTCTAAAAATTTCACATCTGTTGATGGAACGGGTATTCCGATACTACCACTATAAGCTGTTAAATTATATGGGTTACCTGAAACTAATGGTGAACACTCAGTTAAGCCATAGCCTTCTAGTAAATGCCGCCCTGTCAGCGCTTGCCATTTCTGTGCGACGGCTTTATGGACAGGCATTCCTCCGCCAACGGACAGCCGCAAGCGCGAGAAATCCAACTTTTGAAAATCGGGATTTTGCAACCACGCATTGAATAATGTGTTAACGCCCGTGATCGCTGTAAATGGATATTTAGCTAATTGTTTAACCGTATCCGGAACATCTCGCGGATTGGTAATCAGTAAGTTCACACCACCGACATTAATAAATAATAAGCAATTTACCGTAAGTGCAAATACATGATAAAGCGGTAGAGCTGTAACCACATATTCATGACCAAAATGTAAAACTGGACCATATGCTGCTCTGGCCTGCGCAATATTTGCCAACATATTGCGATGAGTTAACATTGCACCTTTTGCCACCCCAGTCGTTCCACCGGTATATTGCAAAAATGCCAAATCATCACCCTTGATATTCGGCTTGATATACTGCATCCGATAGCCCTGATGCATCGCACGGCGAAACGAAATTGCATCAGGCAGATTGTATTTCGGCACTAAGCGCTTGATGTATTTCACGACGAAATCCACGATGGTGGCTTTCGGACGGGGAAGTTGGTCACCAAGGCGAGTTAAAATGACGTGTTTAACCTTTGTATTAAATACGATTTTCTCTAGAGTATGCGCAAAGTTAGAGACAATAACAATCGCTGTCGTTCCACTGTCATTAAGTTGATGCTCTAACTCTCGCGGGGTATACAGTGGATTGACATTCACCACGACCATACCCGCACGTAAGATACCAAACAGTGCAATAGGATATTGCAGTAAATTTGGCATCATTAAGGCAACACGATCCCCTTTTTTAAGACCCAATCCATTTTGTAGGTATGCGGCAAATGCTCGGCTTCTCTCTTCAAGCTTACGATACGTCATCACAGCGCCCATGTTAATGAACGCAGGTTGATCCGCATATTGAGCAACGGCATTTTCAAGTAACTCTGCTAATGACGCGAAGTCATCAGGATTTATTTCTTCAGGTACATCAGCAGGATAATTTTTTAGCCAGATTTTTTCCAAAATGTTACTCCTGAATTTAGTGAGTTATTATTTTACACAACCCTTTAACAAATTATTAACTCATTGTACCAGTTTGAAAATTAAACAATGCTAAGGTTGAGAGCTATATCACTAAATAAATTTCATTCCTTCGAGATAAAAATAAGGCGGTCTATGCCGCCCTATTCAACTTAAGATTAATTCATCAGAGTTTTACTCTGTTTATATCCCGTAATTATACACCGTTGTGAGAAATTTTTGGAGAATTAAGCGGTTAATCGTCCACTGCCATTTCGTTTTTTTGTAAAAAAAATCCTAGATTAACTAGGATTTTTAGCAGAATAATAATATCGATTACTCTTTAATCTTCCGTTAAATAGGTTTGCACCTGAGCAGGTCCTACTGGATATCCATAGCCCCATCCCCAAGGATGATTATAGTAATATGGAGAACCATAATAACCATAACCCCATGGTCCCGCAGGCGGTGGGATCATCACACTTTGAGCAATACTCCAACGTTGAAAGCCAGTCACATTCATCGTCACGTATTGATAAGGAACTTCACCAATTTTTCCAGCTTGCTCTCCGGTAATATTACCTACAACAGTCACATAGCGGTTTCTAAAATCATTTGGTTCAACGAACCCATTGATATAGGCATAGATACGACCAAGAGATGCGGAATTTAATTCCGGCGCAGCATCGTATTTATTTAACGTCATGACCGCTATTTCAATTCGCGTTCTTTTCGGTTCATTTAAAACAGAAATAACCTTGCCGCCAAAACGCGCTTCTTGACCGATAAACATTTCCGGTGCATTTTGTACCGATTTAAGATTTTCTGCAGGATTAGGCACCGAACCTTTGATCGATTGAGGGATCGATACACAACCAGCCAGCGCTAATATGCCCGCAAGTAACAGCGTTTTCATTGCTGAGCGGTAGCTAAATTGAATTTTCATTTTCCACCTCCAATTAGCCATCATTATAAACTGAGATAATAAGTATTAATACAGCCCAAAAACCTCACCACATTATATGTTCAATTCAATTGTTATTAGTACTCATTTGTTCAATGATAGCTCAATTAAAAGCCAATTCTATGTCTTAGGTAAAAAAAAATAGCTATCTAGTATTAACCTAATAGCTATTTATTTTCATTCTACAAAAATGGTTTTTATTTTTATTCGCGACCGGGTAATTTTTTCCAAGTGACTTCATTACGCAGGTAAGTTGGCTCAACATTCTCTACCGCAGTTATTTTACCCGCTATCCATAACTGTTCTGCTATTGGCAACATATCTTGCGCAGCTGGCAGAGTAATCAGGCTATCACTTATGGTCGAACCTTGTAACAATTCAGGATAAGCACCCCAACCAGTACCGGCGTAGCACCATTGTCCTTGTAACTCTGAGAGTTTAGCTTTGAAATCTGCTGGAAGCATGACAGCTTCAGTCTCTTCACCTAACCAAAAACCTTGCTCATCACGTTGATATTGTGCGCAGTAGATTTCTGACATTCGAGCATCAATCGCGACCAGAACACGTGAGCAATCTGTTGTGCGATATGCACCTTGTGCCAGTGTCATTAATGAAGAAATGCCGATCATAGGTAAATCAGCGCCAAGCGCTAATCCTTGTGCGATCCCCACGCCAATCCGCACGCCAGTAAAACTACCGGGTCCGCGCCCAAATGCTAATGCATCTAATTGATTTAACGTAATACCCGCTTGCACTAATACTTCTTCAACCATAGGAAGTACTTTCTGGGTATGTTCACGAGGAGAAATCGCAAAACGCGAAATAATTTCACCGTCACACAAAAGTGCAACAGAACAAGCTTCAGTGGCTGTATCAACAGCTAGAATACGACTCGACATGCCTAAACTCCGGCAAATATTAGGTTTTTTGTTGTCGCCTTATGACGGCAACCTGAAAGATGGGCGGTATCTTAGCATAAACCGCCCACGAGATTGCACTAAATTAGTATTTTTCCATTGACTCGGAACGCTTTTGCGCCAAAAAATCAATCGCTTTATTCAGGCTACGAGTGCGTGGTGATGGTGGTAAGCTGCGTAAAAACACTTCGCCATAAGGTCGAGTCACTAAGCGATTATCACAGATTACAATCACTCCATAGTCTTTCGTATCACGGATTAAGCGTCCAACGCCTTGCTTCAAGGTGATCACGGCATCAGGTAACTGCACATCAGCAAATGGGTCCCCACCACGGAGCTCACAATCTTCAATTCGTGCGCGTAATAACGGATCATCAGGAGCCGTGAAGGGCAGTTTATCAATGATCACACATGTCAGTTCATCCCCTCGGACATCCACCCCTTCCCAAAAACTACTCGTTGCCACTAAAACCGCATTCCCCGCGGCAATAAACTGAGCTAACAGCTTATTTTTGCTGCTTTCACCTTGCATAAGGACAGGCAGCGTAAGCGATGCTTTAAATTCTTCTGCAAGTTCTCGCATCATCAAATGTGAAGTGCATAAGAAGAAACAACGACCTTGATTTTTTTCGATCAGTGGACGCAGCATATTCGCCAATTTCTGTGCACTTCCCCGTTGATTAGGTTCAGGTAAAAATCGCGGGACACACAGTAAGGTTTGGCGTTCATAATCAAAGGGGCTAGCAAGCAACAATGTTTTCGCGTCACTAAGACCGAGCCTGTCTGTAAAATGGCTTAACTTTTCATTCACGGACAATGTCGCCGATGTGAATACCCAACTTGCCGGGGTACTGGCTATCATTTCACTGAATTTATCCGCAACAGTAAGTGGGGTTAACGCCAATAAAAAATGACGCCCATAACTTTCAAACCAATAGCTATAGCCTGGGATAGTCACCTCTTTTAGGCGACTTAAACGGTTACGGTAAATGGTCACCCGCTCAAAAATAGAGTCTAAACTTTGAGAGCGACCTAATGATGTTTTGATCACCTCATAGCAGAGTTCAAGCGCATCATCGAGCAACGTTAGTGCACGCTGTACTTCAGATAACTTCAGTAATTCACGTAAATTACCGCGAAAACTGTTTTCCCCTAAATTAAGGCGAAAATCCAGTGTACTTTGGGTTAGCCTATCTGCGCTTTTTTGCAGTTGGGCTTGATCTTTTAGCTCCGTACGATAAGTCATGATCATATCACGAGCCAAATCTAATAATTGGCGGCTACTCAGCTGCTGACCAAAATACTGACTCGCAATATCTGGAATTTGGTGGGCTTCATCAAAGATCATCACATCCGCTTGAGGAATTAACTCTCCAAAACCAGTATCCTTCACAACCCGATCTGCCATAAATAAGTGATGATTGACCACCACTACATCCGCATCAAGCGCCTTACGACGAGCTTTAAGCACAAAACACTCTTGATAACGCGGACAATCACTACCTAAACAGTTGTCATTCGTGCTGGTGACCAATGGCCAAACCGCACTATCTTCAGCAATATCATGGCAGGTGCTGGTATCCCCTAACTCCGATTCGATGGACCAACTGCGTAATCTGACTACCGCCGCCAGAATTTCAGGTTCGAGGCTTCCTCCACCAAGAGATTGCTGGTCCAACCGTTCAAGGCACAGGTAATTTGAGCGTCCTTTCAGCAGCGCCGTTTTACCCGTGTAATTCATCGCATTGATGATCGTAGGTAGGTCACGATGGTAGAGTTGATCCTGAAGTGCCTTCGAGCCCGTAGAAACAATCACTTTTTTGCCGCTACGCAATGCAGGGACGAGATAAGCGTAAGTTTTCCCTGTTCCTGTCCCCGCCTCAGCCACCAGCACATGTTGCTGTTCGATAGACTGAGCCACGGCGTCAGACATGGTGACCTGCGCCTCTCGAGGTTGGAATCCAGGAATTGTTTTTGCTAGAAAGCCATCTGCTGAAAAGTCGTTAGACACTACAAACCTATATTGCTTACTGTTAATGGGCACACTTTACCATGAGTTCAAGATGGCTGCTGAGCTAATTATCGTTTCATTAACGAACTGATTTTCATCATAGTAGCAAACTGATATCCTTGGTCAGCACTGATAATAAGGAACAATTATGACTATTGAACGCATTGACCCAGATACCCGTTGGTCTGAAGCAGTTATCCATAACAACGTGGTCTATTATACTAGCGTCCCAGAAAAACTGGATGGCGACATTATCATTCAAACCGCGGATGCATTGGCTGCCATTGATGTCATGTTAGGTCGAGTCGGTTCAGATAAAAGCAAAATTTTAGATGCCACTATCTTCCTTGCAGATAAAGCAGATTTTGCTGGCATGAACCAAGCGTGGGATGCATGGGTTGTTGCGGGCAGTGCACCTGTTCGTTGCACTGTTCAAGCGGCACTGATGAAGCCAGAATATAAAGTTGAGATAAAAATCGTTGCGGCGATTGATTAGTCTTAATTGATACTTGAAAAAGAATCATCAGACTAATGGCGCTCACCTTAAGTGAGCGCCATTATTTTTTGAGATTCCATAATCCACACTTAAACGCGTTTGGTAACCTTTAATTGTTGCGTTACCTTGCCCACAGGCCGCCGAATAGCTGCTATTGGAAAAATAAATAGAGATAAAATTATTTTCATTAACGTATGAATAAATAATCATATATTATTCTATGGACATTAGATCAATATTTTAAAATTTTAATTTTACTGAAATTATTAACTTTAGATGTAATTATATATTGAAAAGCTATTAGTACTATATTGTAGAATAAGCACTAATAGCTTTAAGAATTGTATTATCCGTTACGACATTTTAATCAGCACCATACCGATAAGCAGGAAAACTAATCCGCCCCAACCTTTATAGTTCAAGCGCTGATTAAACAAGATCCAACCGGCTGCGACTGTAGCAATTAAGCCAAATGCACCCCATAACGCGTAGGCAACTGACAATTCAATTCCCTTCACCGCTTGCGCTAGCGCACTGAATGCACCTAACACCGCAACCAGAGAAAGAATACCTAACCAATAACGCTTAAAACCGTCAGACATTTTTAAAAATACGTTGGCAAGGATTTCGAGTACCACTGCAAGGATCAGAAATGCCGCATGCCACCATTCAAATTGACTGGCCATATTACACCTCCGATTTAGCGGTATTCGTCACTAAAGCTCGGGCTTTGGCGGCATCAACCGCATTCTTCGCTGCTTGTTTTACTTTTTGAGCAGACTTGTTAACTGTGGCTTTTTTGGTACCTGATTTGATCAATGCGATTCCCGTGATCAAGAAAACTAATCCACCAATTTTCATCGGTGACAAAGATTCCCCAAACCACAGTACACTGAACGTTGTGATCAACAGAACACCCACCCCTTCCCACATGGCGTATGCAACGCCTAAGGCGACTTTTTTAACCGCAACAGCGAGTAAAATATAGGAAGTGGCAATCATCACATACATCACCGCCATACCCGTGAAATCACCACTCACACTGGCATGTTTCATTGATAAAGTACCAATGACTTCAGTAACGATAGCTAATGCTAAAAATATCCAGTAAATCATTATAATATCCCTCTAGATTCAGCATCATCATAGCCTATTTTTTAAACAAGTTTAAAAGACAATTAGCTTAATATATGGGCTTAATGCTGTTAAAAATTCAAACAAAAACAATAGAGTTGCTGATTTTATTCAGCTGATTGAATAATCTAGAAAGACGCTATAACGCGCCGCACCAGTGATACTCACTGGATAGAATGGCAGAAAGGAAAAGCTTATGTGTTGATCTTCTTTGGGACTTACTGATCTTTATGCTAGTCACGCTAAGCATGATATCTCATTCATTTCATCGGATGGACATCCATCCAAGTTACTCCGAACCCTCATATAATTGTTAGTTTCAGCTTATTTCTACCATGGCAAAATTATTAAGTCAATGAATGCAAAAGCTTTTTGAATTCATTCTTTTTATGCATAATTATGCATTAATATGCTAAGCAACACAGTGGCAGACTCAATTTTACGAATAATTCCACCATTTCACTCGCATTTATTTTTGGACGAACTGAGCAAAAAAAGTTTTTATTACCGTGTTTTATGCTGCTTTCATCTCATTCAATATTCATTTTTACGGTTACCATTGACAATAGATGCCAACACGCTTCTTATCATGCTATCCGTATAAAATAGAAATAATGCACACCAATAAGAGAGAGTCATGGATACCTTTACGCTAACGTCAAATAGCTTTCAAAACGCCGTCGATGCCACCCCGCTTCCTTATGATGTCATCTCCATTCAATCCCAAGTTGTCTATGGCAGTGTCGGTAACAGCATTGCCGTTCCTGCATTAACAAAACAAGGATTGCGTGTTGCCGCAGTTCCCACCGTCATTTTAAGCAATACCCCTCACTATGCCACTTGCTATGGCGGTGAATTGCCTGGTGAATGGTTCCGAGGCTACTTACAAGGCTTTGTTGAACGTGGCAGCTTAAACAGCGTTAAAGCCATTTTAACAGGTTATTTAGGCTCACCAGATAAAGCTCACGACCTTGCAAATTGGTTAGCCTCTGTGCGTGAGCAGCATCCTAAAATGCCTGTCATTGTCGACCCTGTGATGGGGGATGAAGATAGTGGCTTTTATATTCCTCCAGCGATTGCCGATGTTTATCGTGATGAAGTGCTTCCACTTGCGACGGGCATCATTCCGAATAAATTTGAGCTTTCTACACTCAGTGGGCAAACCATCAATAATTTAGACGACGCGACTCGCGCAGCGCGTTCATTACTCAACGGTCATACTCAGTGGGTCATTATAACCAGCGCTTTCCAACCTGATGATGAAAGTATCGAAGTGGTTTGTGTTACTCGACAAGATGTCGCGGTTATTCGCCATAAGCGTTATCCCGTTACACCAAAAGGAACTGGGGATCTGTTTGGTGCCGAACTTACCGCTCAGTTACTTGCAGGTTTATCGGTTCCAGATGCCGCTAAAATGGCGTGTTTACGAATCGAACAAGGAATTATTCATATGGCGGCGACAGGTCGCAGTGAATTAGTGCTTTAAAATAACCAAAATTGAATGGTTACCTTGAGTCAGCAATCTTGGTAACCATCACATTATTAAAGAGAAGCGTAATGACTCATGGCACACTCCACATTCAATAATTGCATCATTAAAGGATTGACAATGCCAATTTGCGCTTTTTTTCAAGATCAAAACCTGCAAAACATCCCCCCATCGTATTTCATTCAACCATAAAACTCACTGACCCAAAAATCATAGATGAATTAAATAATTTTCCGATGCTTAAAATAAAAACTCACCACTTTCATTTGAATTAAAGCAGAACGGGAAAACATTAGTATTTAATCAACATGAAATGACGTGGTTGGCAAAAATTTCTATCGCGAAAAAAATAAGAAAAGATAAAGAAGAAAATATTAGCTAAAAAAATGGCGGGAATTCAACCTTCCCGCCATTTCATGGTCCAATTTATAAAGATAAAATATTACTCAAACTCATTCCACGAGCGACCATCACGAGCGATCATGGCGACAGAGGCAATCGGTCCCCATGTACCGGCTTGATAAGGTTTAGGCGCATCGTTATCCATCGCCCATGCTTCCATAATAGAATCAACCCATTTCCACGCCTCTTCCACTTCATCACGGCGGACGAACAAGGCTTGGATACCACGCATCGCTTCTAACAATAAGCGCTCATAAGCATCTGCAAGATGCGTTTGGTTAAAGGTCTCAGAAAAGCTCAAATCCAATTTAGTCGTCTGTAAACGGTGTTTATGATCCAAGCCTGGAGCCTTGTTCATAATTTCGATATCAATCCCTTCATCAGGTTGCAGACGGATCGTCAATTTGTTTTGTGGTAAATCTTGGTAGCTTTCAGAGAAAATATTCAATGCCGGTTTTTTAAAATACACCACAACTTCTGAACATTTGGCAGGAAGACGCTTACCTGTACGCAAATAGAATGGTACGCCAGCCCAGCGCCAATCATCAATATCCACACGCAAAGCCACGAAAGACTCCGTCTGGCTCTGCTTGTTCGCGCCTTCTTCTTCTAAGTAGCCCGGTACTTTCTTACCTTGCACAAAACCCGCAGTATATTGACCGCGTACGGCTTTCTCACGCACGTTTGTGTGGTCAATACGACGTAAAGAACGCAGCACTTTCACTTTTTCGTCACGAATACGGTCAGTGGTTAAATCAGCCGGAGGAGACATCGCGATCATGGTTAAAATTTGCAGAAGGTGATTTTGCACCATGTCTCGCATTTGACCCGCCTGATCAAAATACCCCCACCGACCTTCGATTCCGACCTCTTCTGCCACGGTAATCTGCACATGATCAATGGTGCGATTATCCCAGTTATTAATAAATAAAGAGTTTGCAAAACGCAGAGCCAGCAAGTTCAGTACCGTTTCTTTGCCTAGATAGTGGTCGATTCGGTAAACTTGGCTTTCATCAAAATATTTCGCAACTTCGTTATTAATCTGTTGAGAAGATGCTAAATCCGTCCCTAATGGTTTTTCCATCACGACACGGTTTGGTTTTTTGTTCAATCCTGCATAGCCTAGCCCCTGACACATTTCACCGAATGTGCTTGGTGGCATGGCAAAATAGTGAATCGCCGGCTGCGTGTCTTGTTTAAGCATATCGGCTAAACGCACAAAATTATCGGTTTCACTCACATCTAGATTACAAAAATCTAAACGTGCGCTTATTCGCTCCCATAATGTTGGATCTAATTCTTCCTTCAAAAAGTCATTCAATGCCTTTTTGACAAATTCCACATAATCGCTCTGTTCCCATTGGGCACGACCAACGCCGATAATGCGAGTATCTGGATGGATATAACCTGCTTTTTCCAGTTGATACAATGATGGAAGTAACTTGCGACGCGCTAGGTCACCTTTAGTGCCGAAAATAATCAGGTCACAAGCTTGAGCAGCATTATGTACCGCCATGTTGGTTCTCCTCAATCTGCGGAATTTAGAAACTATCTCATTAGAGCCCAGAAAAACTGAGCGCGAAACGCCACTCTAATGAGATAGGTTCTGGATATCGTATTATAAAAATATAATCGTTTGCCTGCTAATGTACCCGTTTGCTACTGCTCAGTAAATATTGATGACACGGGTCACAGTTTTTATGCTGAAAAATCCAGCATACCCAGTCTTCAACAAAATTTTTTATCACTGAATGCTTCCAGCTTTTGTTAGAAAATAACGATTTATGTAATCCGTTTTCTTAGTTGAAAATTAGATACGGGTCATATTTTCGTAAAAAAAGCCCTTAGTTAACCCCAGTGTATAGATAGCTTACTATCAACACGTAGTATATTTTCAGTCATATCTGGATGTTAATGCCACCATACTCCGATGGCAGAAATATTTCCCCTTTTGCTGAAATAGGCACTTTTGCTATATGAATATTTTAGAACAAATGAAAACCAGCATCGATTTTTTGAGTAAATCAGAAAAAAAGGTGGCAGAAGTCATTTTAGGGATGCCCCAAAGTGCTATTCATTTGAGTATCGCCGCATTGGCTCAATTGGCGGATGTTAGTGAGCCTACTGTTAATCGATTTTGCCGCAAAATGGAAACCAAAGGGTTTCCAGATTTTAAATTGAAACTGGCGCAGAATCTCGCCAATGGTACGCCTTATGTAAATCGCCATATTGAAGAAACAGACACCGTCAACACATATACCCATAAAATATTCGAGTCCGCGATGGCGGGACTGGATAATGTCAAGCACACCCTTGATACCAACGCAATTAATCGCGCAGTAGATTTACTGACTCAAGCTCGCAAAATCAGTTTTTTTGGATTTGGGGCTTCCGCCGCGGTTGCTCATGATGCCATGAACAAATTCTTCCGGTTTAATATTCCAGTCATATACTTTGATGATATTGTCATGCAACGTATGAGCTGCATCAATAGTAGTGAAGGCGATGTGATTGTGTTGATTTCACACACGGGTCGTACAAAGGCCTTAGTCGATATGGCACAGCTCGCTCGCCATAATGATGCAACAGTTATCGCTATCACATCAGAGGGCTCCCCCCTAGCTAAAGAAGCCAGCCTATCAATTATTATCGATGTCCCTGAAGACACGGACATGTATATGCCAATGGTCTCCAGAATGGCACAGCTCGCAGTGATTGATGTGTTAACAACCGGATTTACTTTGCGCCGAGGCGAAAAATTTAGAGATAACTTGAAACGGGTCAAAGAAGCATTACGCGATTCGCGGTTTGATAATGTCTGAAAGATGGATACAACAATGTTAAAAATGGGTTCTTAATTCTATCGGTACCAAATAGTTTTTATTCTCCCGATGGCTTTAAGAAATTTGCTGTATATAATAGCTGTGCTCGTGTCAGCACCCCTATTTGCAGTAAATAGGTTTCAAAATGGAGTGAAAAGGCTTCACTTATATTTGTACCATTACAGGTCACGGAGTAATACATGTCTAGACGGCTTAGAAGAACTAAAATTGTTACAACCCTTGGTCCGGCAACCGATCGTGATAATAATCTAGAAAAAATTATCAATGCTGGCGCTAACGTTGTTCGCCTTAATTTCTCTCACGGAACTCCTGAAGACCACATGGCCCGCGCAAACAAAGTGCGCGAGATTGCGGCTCGATTAGGGCGTCACGTCGCTATCCTTGGGGATCTACAAGGTCCGAAAATTCGTGTTTCTACTTTTAAAGACGGTAAAGTTTTCCTCAATATTGGTGACAAATTCACGCTGGATGCCTCATTAGGCAAAGGTGAAGGTGACCAACATAAAGTCGGCATCGATTACAAAGGCTTACCTGCTGATGTTGTCCCTGGCGATATTCTTCTGCTAGACGATGGTCGTGTGCAGTTAAAAGTTCGTGAAGTTCAAGGCTTGCAAGTGTTCACTGAAGTGACTGTAGGCGGACAACTGTCTAACAATAAAGGCATTAACAAACTAGGTGGTGGCTTATCCGCAGAAGCCCTCACTGAAAAAGACAAAGCTGATATTATTACCGCAGCCAAAATTAATGTCGACTTTTTAGCCGTGTCTTTCCCTCGCTCCGGTGAGGATCTTGATTATGCTCGCCGTTTAGCGCGTGATGCAGGCTGTGAATGCCAAATTGTTGCGAAAGTTGAGCGTGCTGAAGCTGTTGCCACTGATGACATTATGGATGAAGTGATCCTCGCATCAGATGTCGTGATGGTCGCCCGTGGTGATTTAGGTGTCGAAATTGGCGACCCTGAGCTAGTCGCTGTACAAAAGAAACTGATCCGTCGTTCACGTCAATTGAACCGTGTGGTGATCACCGCAACTCAAATGATGGAGTCAATGATCACTAACCCAATGCCAACCCGCGCCGAAGTTATGGACGTGGCAAACGCCGTTTTAGATGGTACAGATGCGGTTATGTTATCGGCAGAAACGGCTGCGGGACAATACCCAGCAGAAACCGTCGCCGCAATGGCGCAAGTCTGCTTTGGCGCAGAAAAAATGCCAGGTCTGAATATTTCTAAACACCGTTTAGATGCTGAGTTTGAAAGTTCTGAAGACGCGATTGCCATGTCAACCATGTACGCGGCTAACCACCTGAAAGGTGTCAAGGCAATCATCGCCATGACAGAATCAGGACGAACAGCTCGTATCATGTCACGTATCAGCTCTGGCTTACCAATTTTTGCTATGTCACGCCATGAAAAAACACTGAATCAATGTTCTCTGTACCGTGGCGTCACGCCTGTCTTCTGTAGCACGCATACTGATGGAATTGCCGCTGCAAGCGAAGCGATCGCGCGTCTACGTGACAACGGTTACTTAATGGTTGGTGACACGGTTATCGTGACACAAGGTGACCAAATGGGCACCATCGGCAGCACCAATACCTGCCGTATTTTAGTCGTTGAATAATCATTAGCTCTTCTATAAATTAAGGGAGCCTGTGCTCCCTTTTCTCTTTAATTTCAATGATATTGTAAATTAAACTGTAACGTCCCATTCGCTTTTCCCCCTCGCGTCTTTTCCTCTGTTTGAATATAAACTGCCTCCAAAGGAATAACATAGTGTTGCGCACTATTTAAGCGAGAAACTTGTAACGTTTGGTTCAATTTAATCGGTCGCCCTTTATATTTAATTTGGATCCCAAAACCTTGGGCAGTTTCTCGATGCTCTGCATTATTGAGTGCAATGGTGCCGGGTAACCCACTCGAGTCGACCATCCCCATAAAATGAATTTTTATTGGTGAAGTTTCATCACAATCCAGTTCAATTTTAAACCGTTTGCGACTATTCATAAGCGTGGACCCCACACCACGAGCCCCGGATTTATCTACTTGACCGAATGCCACATTGACGATGGTATTTTTAACTTCGCATCCATTCGCAACAACCGGAATAGGCGACAACCAAATTTTAGGTTCAAAATTGCCCACAATATCTTGGGTAATAAACCGATTATTAAAAACGATAAACATCGCAGCACTGGTGGATTGTAATAGCTGAGTATTCACGCGTGGGCGTATTTTATAGAACTCAGCCTTTAAGGTGACATTGTAATTACCTTTAGATGCTGAGCTGGGACATAAAAAGCGATTTGCCGGGTTTCCGTCACGACTATTTTTACCATTCACATACCCTCTTGCTGAACATGGGCTATTAACCGAGCCATGCAAAGCAAACCCAATGCCAGATAACCCTATTTCCTTAACAGCTCCAACACCTGCGATTTGATAATGCCCATCAAAAATTCCCGGTAAATTAATGCCAACCCTTGTTGTGCCTGTCTCATTCCACCACACCCAAGGCGTATAAGTACCTAACTCTATCGTTGCAATATGTGTGTTGATGGGAGCACTTTTAGGAACATACAGCGTTTCGGTGATGGGCACGGTATACGTTGAAAATTCAGCACGATAATCAGCAAACGCTATTGATGAAAACAACAGCATTCCGATATAAATAGCAAATTGATTCATAAATCCTCTACTGGCATGTTCCTTCAATGAATTGAATATTTGAATTACTCAAGTCAATATGAAGCGGTAACTGGCACTGTTGCGACTGATTAGCCCCCCACTTAACTTGAACGACACTATTTTCAGGCACACCACTCAAATAAACTTCCCCATCAGTCGCCACAATTCCCGATGAAATCTTATGTTGCTGTTCCAGAACATTCACTTGAGTGCCAAAACCAACCAATTGATTATTATGTTTTAGTTTTAATACAATGCGACCACCACGTTTAGCTTTAAAATCCATCAAAACAATTGCCCCTCGTGTGGGTACGACCGTTGTTGAATTCAATGCAACATCGTAATTGCCGATTAATGTTGAGGTATCAACACTGACATTGTTACGCTCATATTGTGTTAGCATTGGAATCACTGCATAACCTTGTTCATTGGTATACAACGAAGGTACATTATTAATTTTTAAATTATTAATGCCCTCAGCTTTAACTAACCCAATAGCATCCGAGAATGATCGGGAGGCAGTAACCCCTCCGTGATGAAATAAAAATGCCCCAGTGGCAGCTGCATGGACAATTTGATGTCGAGGAGAGTGCTCCCAACCAAGAGCAAACTCCCCATGAGAGGTTAAATAACTACCGCGAACACCGTAACTCACCTGCTGATTTTTATGATGGTATTGCTGTGTGAGGTCATATCGTAACTGATGAGAGTCAAGTGCTGAGCCACTCAGGCTTATGGTGCTAATACCGCCAGCGTAACGACTGGTGTTGTAATGATAATTACCCCAATAAATATTTTCTCCCCAACGTAATGGCATGCTACAAGTAAAAGAGAATACTCTATCCCGCTTTTCACGATGATATTGTTCAGAATGTGAATAAGAAAAACTGTAATTAACTGATTGATACTGTGAGGCAAGACTGACAGTAAAATTTTTATCTGAGCCTGATTGCGCCCAATACTCTTGTTGATAGCCATTTATATTCAAAGATCCCCAGTTTCCCAATGATTGGCTAAGCGATATTTGTAGTCGCTGTTTCTTTGACATTCGATCCATATTTGCTGTTTGAGAAATAAAATTATCTCCATCCGGTTCAACAGAATATTGAGCAGATAAATTAAGCCCAGTCGCTGTATTTTGAACATATTTGTTATATTGAAAACGATACGTTTGCTCAGTGCTCTTTAAATTAGGATCCCACTGAGATGTTGAATGAGTCATATCCAATGAAGCTCCGCCTAAATTGCCTAAATTAACGCCAGCCCCAACTGTATAAGTTTGTCTATATTCCGAAATGAATACGCCACCTAACAGAGATAAATTTCCATAATGAGATAGGTGAATAGGTAATCCGTAGATCCCAGAAAACTGAACAAAATAAGGCTGTCGCTCTTCACTCTCAGCTCGATATTTTCCAAATTCCATACTGTATTTTAATGTTCCTGCCCTTTGCATAACTGGCACGCTGGAAAACGGCTGTGTAAATACTCTCGTCGAACCATCAGACTCTTCAATCGTCACTTGCAACTCACCATTGAAAGACGTTGGGTAGAGATCATTTAACGTAAATTCCCCCGCAGGAACAGATGTTTGATAAATTATTTGACCATTTTGTCGAACAATCACTACAGCATTGGAGTTCGCAATACCATTTACTGTAGGTGCGAACCCTCGTTGACTTTGTGGGAGCATACTTTCTTCTGACATCAGTTTTAAACCACGGTACTGAAAAGTATCCATAATCCCGTTATCTGATGAAGTTTCACCAATAATTAAGTGGCTATTTAAACTACGAATATTTCTTTCTAAGAAAGTTTGTAGACTATTCCAACGGCTATCACCGTAAACATTATTGTAATAACTGTGATTACGTAATCGCCAGGCTTCCCAATTAACTCCATTTCGCAATCCAAAATAAATAGATTTATGGTTGTTTGGACTTTTCCATGATTGATTAAAACGTACAGAATAATTAATAAACAATCCAGCGACACCATCATCCCACTCAATCGGATTAATATAACCCCGACTAATTGTCTTCATCGCTATTTGAGGAACACTGATATTTAGACGGTTAGAAAAAAAATCATGGTAAATATTTCCACCTTTGATGAATTTTCGAACATCAATGAATTCATCAATTTCAGAGCTATCATTCTTAAAAAATATCGAAGGCTTAACGCCCCAATTAATTAACTGCCGTCTTGTAATCTGCGGTTCTAGTGTTTGATTTTCTTCACTAAAAATAAATTCAATATATTCATCGGCCACACTATCATCATTCAGGTAAATATGAACCCTATATCTACCAGGAAGTTGCCCTTCTGATTTAGAAAGATAATTTAATAGCATAGGATCTGAAAGATGGTTATCAATGCCTGTATTAATTGCATTAATATCGAAGATTTCACTTGCACAGGTTATCGATGAAAAAATTGTTATGCTAATAAAAATCGACTTATTACTAAAAATCCAATCCTTAATAAAAACGTTTTTTCCCATAAGCTAGCTCTTTGTCATGTTTTTTTCCACAATGGCACCATAATCATTGATAAATTCGATTTTAACAGAATGCTCTCTTTCTATTTTTTGTTTTAAAACATACTCATTCATCCAAGGATGAATCATTTTTATTCCTTTTACGCCCTTGCCATTAATTAAAATACTTTTTATTGATAAGTGATAAGGAGTTCTATTATCAATTTTCACCCCATTAATATCTTTCGTTATATTAACGTCATCGAAATTTAACGGCTGAATATCTTTTGAACGCAAAAAAACTTAAACTGTGAGTTAATGATAATTTGCAATTCATTTTCAATGCTTTCATTTTTAGGTGGAATGGATTTTATATTTAATAGGTATATTTTTTCTTGATTAGAACTCAGTGGTTTTCCAGCATATGTAATCCTTGCTGAGCCATAGCTATTGGGTTCAATTCTAAATAAAGCAGGTGTTGCAATAAATGGTGCTTTAACTTCTTCGTCAAACCCCGTCACCCAACTTTGAATTAAAAAAGGGGTTTTATCACTACTATTAAAAATTGGAATTGTAATTTCACGTTTATTATCCATATAGACAAAACGCGTCCCCCCCACACTAATACCTTTAGCTGAAGAAAAAGAAATGAAACAGAAATATAAAAAAACAGTAACATGGATTTTTTTCATATAAATACCGACATAAAATAGAAATAAAGAAGGATGATAAATATCACCCTTCATATTATTATTGATATTTAATACTATAGACCGCACTGCTGTTTGCTTGCCCTGCGGTTGCGACACCTGTCGCTTTATACGCCGCAACATACTCTAATTCAACGGAGTCCCCGTCTAATTCAACTTCTTTCGTATTTTCATACAGCTTTATTGGCGTTACTGCATTCTTTTCATATAGTGCAACACCGACATTTTTTGCCATCCCATTCCCTTGATGTAAAGCAAGAATATGATGATCAACTGAGTCACGTGTCCCTGCAAAATTGACCGTCACTTTAGTATCATCTGGACAATCAACCAATTTAATAATGAAATTGGTTACCCCTGCAACTTCCCCCTGAGAAGACAAGCTTCTTGTTGAAACACGACCAAGATCTACATTTAAATTACGTGATTTACTATCTACAGTGCAAGCTTGCTCGGTTATTTCTCCTGTGAAATTAATTACACCAGAAGCCAGCACGGTTGGTACTGTAAGCATTGCTAAATTTATTCCCAATATATTTAGAGTTTTATTAAAAATATGCATGATTTCTCCTATAAATAGAGTAAATGATCTTTGATTTGGATTTTATTAAAGAAATATAGGTAACATTTCTTGTAAGCAAGAAATATAACATCCTATTTTAATTAAGTTAATGAATGGTTATATTCAATTTTTCAAATTAAAATCAAAAATACTTATTAACCTTGCGTGAAAAATTTAAAATAAAAATTAATTAGTTCAAAAATCATTAAACAAATAGTTTATTATTAAATCATTTATTATGATATTTTTTCCTTTGTAAATATAGAAATCATATTTTACTTTTTCAAAATCAGCATTAACTTCACTTAAAAAGCCCTCCGCTATCAAATCATGAACAATATTTTCAGGAAGCCAAGCATACCCAATAGAATCGCTAATTAATTTAATCGCAGTTTCCGTATTTTTTACTTTAATGACTTGATGACTTTTTATTTTATCCTCAAAATTTGAGGATAAAACAATATGAGGCGTCATCTCAAGCTTGGCATTTATTTTATCTTTGGCGCATCGCTGAAGGACATGGTTTGGCTCTGTGACAAGTAAGGCATCAACCTCCCCCAGAAATGTAGGGTTCAGTGAGCCCAAATGATGATGAGATATCAATAAGTCAAATTCTTTAAATGTGAATATATCTTCTCGACTCATCAATGTTTTTGTTAATTCAACATCATAATCTTTTCTACTTTTGATTAGCCCTCCAATTTTATGTAATAAACAGTCACTCTCATAAAGTGAGTCAATAACTATTTTTATTTTATTATTTTTCTTATTTATCAATTTTGCTGCTATTTCTAATGCAATCGCTTTATTTGTGACCTCTCGAGATAATGCTAATAACGTTTCCCCTTGCGCCGTTAATATTGCACGTCTTTTTTCCACTACAAATATTTTCATCCCTAAGATTTGCTCTAATTTACTAATAGTATAACTAATTGATGATTGTGTTTTATGTAACACTTCAGCGGCCTGAGCAAACCCACCATAATCAACTATCGCTTGTAACGTTATCCATTGTTCTAATGTCGTTTTTGTTTTATCCATATATCATCCATAATTTAACTAACTATTTCATTCCATTAAGAATATAACAATGTATTTATAATATCACTCCATCATGATGAATTTTTAATGTCCTTGAAGTTTCACCCTGCAAATTAAACTGAAAGAATATCTATTGATAAATAGGTAACGTCTAAAAACAAAAAAGCCACAGGTAGTTATCTCCGTGGCTTTTTATACAATATCACCTTGTATCTAACGATATAAATCCTTGCGCTGATATGGCTCAATTTCACCTTCTTTACGCGTCTTCAACAACTTAAGGATCCAAGTATATTGCTCAGGGTTAGGCTCAACTAAAAATTCTAATTCTTCATTCATACGACGAGCAATATAGTTATCATCCATTCCATCAATATCATCCATAGGTTCGCGAACATAGATATGCAATTGATGATTAACATGGTCGTACACCGGAAACAGTGGGACAATTTTGGCCTTACACACTTTCATCAAACGACCGATTGCCGGTAATGTTGCTTTATAGGTACCGAAGAAATCGACAAATTCGCTGTGCTCTTCCCCATGATCTTGGTCTGGTAGATAAAAGCCCCAATAACCTTGTCTGACTGATGCAATAAAAGGTTTAATTCCAGCCTCTCGGGAGTGAAGGCGACCACCAAAATGGTAACGTGCTTTATTCCATAAATAGTCGGCAACAGGGTTTTTCTGATGGTGAAACATCGCTGCCATATTTTGTCCCATCGCTGCTAATAGCATAGCTGGCGCATCAACCGCCCAGCCGTGAGGAACCATAAAAATCACATTACTCTGTTGCTTCTGTAACTGTTCAATAATTTGTTTATTATGCCACTGAGTACGCGCTAATGTGCGTTCAGCACCACGAACACACAACTCTGCCAACATAACAAAAGATTGCGGCGCGGTTTCAAACATGCGGTCAACCAATACCTCTCTTTGCTGTTCAGTCATGTCAGGAAAACAATAGAGCAAGTTAATTTTTGCACGACGACGAGCGCTTTTTGCCAAACGACCAACCCACTTTCCTATTTTAGCCAACATGGGATCACGGACTTTGACAGGAATGTACGCAAGCGCAACAAATACAGCCGCTCCCATCCAAACTCCCCAATATTTTGGTAATAAATAGGATTTGTGAAATGTTGGCACATAGCCTTTTTTGCTGTCGGTATCTTGTTCTTTATTCATGTTATACCCAAGAATCACGGCTATTTTGATAACCAAAAATGAATGTGTAAGAGCATTACAAAAAAAACTGGCAGACACAAGTATCTGCCAGTCATAGGATGAAGAAACTGAAATGGCTATTTCAATTTAAGCTGCGGCTTGGTCTCTTTGACCAACTCTAAATACTCTTTACGCTCTTTGCCCGTTAAACCGCCTGAGCTTGGTAATTTTGCCGTCAGAGGATTCACCGCTTGTTGGTTTACCCACATTTCAAAATGCAGATGAGGTCCCGTTGAACGTCCTGTATTACCCGATAGCGCAATACGGTCACCACGTTTTACTTTTTGACCTGGCTTCACTAACAATTGGCGTAAATGCATATAACGCGTGGTATATTGGCGACCATGACGAATCGCAATAAAGTTACCTGCGGCGCCACTGTATTTCGCTACAATCACTTCACCATCGCCCACGGCTAACACAGGAGTGCCAACCGGCATCGAAAAATCCACACCTTTATGAGGGGCTACACGACCCGTGACAGGGTTTACTCGACGCGGGTTAAAATGCGATGAGACTCTAAATTGCTTAACAGTTGGGAAACGCAGGAAACCACGTTCTAATCCATTACCTTCGCTATCATAGTAGCGACCATCTTCTGCGCGGAAAGCGTAATAATTCTTACCGCCAGACTGTAAACGAACACCGACTAATTGACTCTGCTCATGTGTACCATTCAGCATTTCACGCCCCATAAGGACCGTAAATTTATCGCCTTTTTTCAGCTTATTAAAGTCAACTTGCCACTGCAACGCCTTGGTAACTTCACGCCCTTCAGTACGCGTCAAACCCGCTTTTTTCGTACTTTGAGCAAATGTGCCATCGATGGAGCCCGTCATCACCGTGTTGGACCAATCGCCTTTGCGGATCTCTTTCACTTCTTCGAACTTATTGGTCGCACCAACACGGTTAAAGATACGCGTTTCGCGACGAGAAACATCCCATGTTAAGGATTCTAATTCGCCATCCGCGTTCAATGTCCAACTTAATGTTTGACCGATTTTTAAGTTACGTAATGATTTATGTTGATTCGAGAGTGTTGCCACATCGCCGGCTTCGATACCAAACTGCGTCAAAATGGACGATAAATTATCACCACTTGAAACAACATATTCATGAGCAAGTGGCGTCGCATCCGCATCAGATGCGTCAGTATCTGTATCAGCAACACCTTCGTCAGGTAACTGTTCGCTACTATCTTGAATTAAATCATCCCCTTCTGTTTCAATCGTAGATTGAGATAAAGGAATGATGGTATCTGGAGAGCTGTCACGTTCATGGGAGGTAGGGATATGTACTGGCCGCCAAATTGCGACGGCCATGGTGGCGACAGTGAGTGTGCTCAACACAATTTTATGGGTCTTGGACAAGCCATTAAATGCCTGCACAATACCACTTGCCATTTGCTGCACTTTAAACTATTCCTCTATGCTTAATTCAGGCAGCTTGCGTATTGTTCTGATAACGTCGTCAGAAACTTCATGTAGCTATCTGGTCCAATTGCCAGCCCACTACCAAGTGGGTCGAGAGTACCCATTTTGACTCCCGTATTTTTCGCTACGCTTTCAATAACCGCAGGCCTGAATTGTGGCTCAGCAAAAACGCATTGCGCTTTATGCTCAACCAGTTGTGTTCGTATTTGATGCAATTTTTGGGCACCGGGCTGAATCTCAGGGTTTATCGTAAAATGCCCTAATGGAGCAAGCTGATAGTGTTTCTCAAAGTAGCCATAAGCATCGTGAAAAACAAAATACCCTTTATTTTGAGCCGGTTTTAAAATACTAGCAATTTTCTTATCGCTTTGCGCCATATTTTCTTTGAATTTACGAAGGTTTACGTCCAGCTTCTCTTTTTGATCAGGATAAAGCTCTACTAAACGCGCGTAAATGTCATCGGCTGCCAAATTTGCAATATCTGGGGATAACCAGATGTGCATATTATACTCACCATGGTGATGATGTTCGTGATCCTCATCATGATTAGGCTTATCGGCATGTTGATGGCTATCTTCCTCCTCGTGGTTTTCTGCCATTAATAGCGCATGAATATTTTTCTGTTCGGCTAACGCTAGACGTTTATTCTGAGCTAACCCATTGATCGACTTCTCTAAAAACATCTCTAATTCAGGACCAACCCAAACAAACAAATCTGCTTGTTTTATCTTTTTTAAATCCGATGGTTTCAGTGCATAATCATGTGGCGAAGCACCATCCGGAAGTAAAACTTGTGTATCCGTCACCCCATCCGCAATTCCAGCGGCAATGAAGGCTAAAGGACGGATAGATGTAACGACATCGGCATTTGCCATCGGCAATATCGATGCAGTTAAAACTGAGGCTAACGTGGCTTTGCAGATGAATTTACGGGTAATAAGTTTCGATTTGTGTATCATGAACATTTTTCCGTGATCTTAAAATTGAAATGTTATAATATAACACAACTTGATTTCTGCAAGATGTTTTCATATGCAACCACTACTATCTTTAAATAAAATTTCTGTTTCATTTGGCGATAAACCCGTTTTAAAAGATGTCACTTTTGCTCTGAACAAAGGTGATATCGTGACATTATTGGGTCCTAATGGTGCTGGTAAATCGACGATTGTCCGCGTGGTACTAGGCTTGCTATCGCCAACGTCAGGTACAATCAACCGAGCCTCATCTCTCGCGATTGGTTATGTGCCCCAAAAACTGCATTTGGACACAACCCTACCTTTAAACGTCAAGCGATTTATGATGTTAAAGCAAGGTGTCCGCGTGGAACATTTAGTCCCCGCACTTGAGCGCGTCAAAGCGACACATCTCATTGACCAACCTATGCAAAAGCTATCTGGCGGTGAAACTCAACGGGTTCTGCTCGCACGCGCACTACTCAATAAGCCCGATTTATTGGTTCTTGATGAACCCGCCCAAGGTGTCGATATTAACGGGCAAGTCGCACTTTATGATTTAATCAATCAATTGAGAACTGAACTGGGTTGCGCGGTTCTCATGGTCTCTCACGATCTGCATTTAGTGATGGCAAAAACGGACCAAGTTTTATGCATTAATGGGCATATATGTTGTTCGGGTACCCCTGACGTCGTGTCTAATCACCCTGAATTCGTTGCTATGTTTGGCTACCGTGGAGCACAGCAATTAGGCGTTTATCGCCACCAGCATAATCACCAACATGATTTAGAAGGTAATGTGATTAGAACCCACCAACACAGCAAGGACTGCCAACATGATTGAGTTATTACTACCTGGTTGGATTGCAGGTATGTTACTCGCGATTGCTGCGGGTCCTTTAGGCTCGTTTGTGGTTTGGCGCCGCATGTCCTACTTTGGTGACACTCTCGCCCACGCGTCTTTATTAGGTGTTGCATTCGGTTTACTACTGAATATCAACCCGTTCTATGCCGTTATCGCAGTGACTCTATTATTAGCCCTAATTCTTGTGTGGCTAGAAAAACGACCTCAGTTAGCCGTCGACACATTACTCGGTATTATGGCTCACAGCTCACTCTCTTTGGGATTAGTGGTTGTCAGCCTAATGGCAAATGTCCGTGTTGACCTGATGGCTTATCTATTTGGTGATTTGTTATCAGTAACATATGAAGATATTATAACGATTTTAATCGGTGTGGTTGTCGTTTGCGGGTTGCTTTTTTATCGATGGCGGGCGCTTTTATCCATGACAGTCAGCTCAGAATTGGCTTTTGTGGATGGTATTAACTTACAACGTTCTCGCTTATTGTTGATGATGGTAACGGCGTTAACTATCGGGATCGCAATGAAATTTGTTGGTGCGCTGATCATTACCTCTTTGCTGATCATCCCTGCCGCTACCGCTCGACGTTTTGCAAAAACACCAGAACAAATGGCACTTACCGCGATTGGGATTGGCATGATTTCAGTTACTGGTGGGCTAACCCTATCGGCATTTTACGATACTCCGGCAGGTCCTTCCGTTGTGCTCACATCCGCCATTTTGTTTATCTTGAGTTTATGTGTAAAAACAAAAAACTAGTTGTATAACACTGAGTATCTTAATAAAAGTCAATCCTAGAAGACCCGCTCATTTAGCGGGTTTTTAGTTAAACTCAAGGTCGTTTATTGTTCCACTTTCTGTGTTCCATTTTTAACAGTTACTTCTATATCGCCAATACTATCGTTTATAAATCCACCGACACAATTCATAAATTGATTTACCTTTACTTTGAATCCTTCACCTGAATATTTTGGATCGTCTGATTTATCGTCGGGTACATTAACATTCAAATCGCCATGGAATTTCTTATTAAGATCTATTTCACCCTCGATACTCACCCAATATGTTGACCCTTCAGGCAGATATCGAGAGCAACTCTCAATAGTTTCTTTATTCGTGATGGATGTTGTATTTTTTGTACAACCAGACACTGCGACTGTAAATAAAAGCGCAGCAAGCGTTAGTTTGTAAGAGATTTTATTCATATTGAGCTTAACCTTCTATAAGAGAAAAAATACCACATGATAATAAAAATTATTATCAATGCATCTATTTTAAAACCTGCTGAAATACAATCTCAATGACCTTTTTTACTCACTAAACAGGAATCCTTTCTCAATCAAGTAAGAGATGGATATAAAAAACCTCAGTAACTGGGAATCAATCACTGAGGTCATCTCATTTTGTATAGCTTTAGTATTATTTCAATTATAGCAATTTTGTATTAATCAATACGTTTAAAGCTAAATTTCTTTAGGCGTTAATCCAAAATGTAAATAGGCATGAGCCGTCGCCATCCGCCCTCTTGGGGTTCGCTGAATAAACCCTTGCTGAATAAGATAAGGCTCTAGCACATCTTCGATGGTTTCGCGCTCTTCTCCGATAGCAGCAGCTAAGTTATCGACGCCAACAGGTCCACCCATAAACTTATCGATGATGGCCACCAGCAGTTTACGGTCAAGATAGTCAAAGCCGGCAGCATCCACATTCAACATATCCAGTGCTTGGCTCGCAATCAACTCATCAATACTGCCATTGCCTTTAACTTGCGCAAAATCACGCACGCGTCGTAATAAACGGTTGGTAATACGTGGTGTTCCACGAGAGCGCATCGCAACCTGTAAGGCGCCTTCTTCGGTGATATCCAGCCCCATATATTGGGCACTACGCTTCACGATATGCTGCAAATCATCAACTTGATAAAATTCTAATCGCTGTACGATACCAAAGCGGTCACGTAAAGGTGACGTTAATGAACCTGCGCGCGTGGTTGCGCCTATCAATGTAAATGGTGGCAAATCAATCTTAATGGAGCGGGCAGCAGGACCTTCACCAATCATGATGTCTAATTGGTAGTCTTCCATAGCGGGATACAATATCTCTTCAACCACAGGAGACAAGCGATGAATTTCATCAATAAATAAAACGTCATGCGGCTCAAGGTTAGTCAACATTGCTGCCAAATCCCCTGCTTTTTCTAATACAGGTCCTGACGTTGTCCGCAAATTAACGCCAAGCTCATTGGCGACAATACCCGCTAATGTGGTTTTTCCTAACCCTGGAGGCCCAAAAATTAATAGATGATCAAGCGCATCACCCCGCATTTTGGCTGCCTGAATAAATATTTCCATTTGATGCTTAACTTGCGGTTGCCCAATATACTCATCCAGTAATTTAGGGCGGATCGCACGATCAATGGCTTCTTCTTCAGAATGCAGCACTTCAGCAGTAATTAGGCGATCAGCTTCAATCATCGTATTAATCTCTCAATTAAAGTGCTGCGCGTAAGGCATCACGGATCAGGGTTTCAGAATCGCTATCAGGTTTCGCGACTTTACTCACCATACGGCTAGCTTCTTGCGGTTTATACCCCAGCGCAATCAAGGCAGCAGCCGCTTCGGCTTCAATATCTGCTTGGCTTGGCCCTTGGCTCTTCACGCTTGGTAAATCAATATCGCTCACTGAATTGAAAAGATCCCCATTCAAGCCTTTGAAGCGGTCTTTCATTTCGACCACTAAACGCTCGGCAGTTTTCTTGCCAATACCCGGTAGTTTCACCAGAGAGGAAATGGCTTCTTGCTCAATGGCAGACACAAATTGCTGAGCGGACATACCCGATAAAATCGCGAGTGCCAGTTTAGGGCCTACACCATTAACTTTAATCAGCTCTTTAAATAGTGCGCGTTCTTGCTTGTCATTGAAACCATACAGTAACTGTGCATCTTCTCGCACGACAAAATGTGTGAAAACAATAGCTTCCTGACCAATTTCGGGTAATTCATAGAAACAGGTCATTGGCATATGAACTTCATAGCCAACACCTTGCAGCTCAAGTAACACAATGGGTGGTTGCTTTTCTAATACAATGCCACGTAAACGACCTATCACACTGAACCCCTTAAATTTGATTAGCGTCCTAAATTTTAACTTTGCTGTTTATACCATAAAAAATGCTGGATGCATATCCAGCTTTCATCTTAATCTTCCGCGGGCTAGCACTAAACGAGGATCACCGACTTTCAACAAGTTTTGATTAAAGTGACAATGTGTAATGGCAATCGCTAATGCATCTGCTGCATCGGCTTGGGGGCTTGCCGATAATTTTAGGATCGACTTCACCATATGTTGAACTTGGCTTTTCTCTGCGGATCCTGTACCGACGACCGTTTGTTTGACTTGGCGAGCTGCGTATTCAAAAACGGGGATATTTTGGTTTGCCGCCGCCACAATCGCCACACCACGGGCTTGCCCTAGTTTCAGCGCTGAATCCGCATTTTTTGCCATAAAAACTTGTTCAATGGATAGAACATCCGGTTGATATTGGGTGATAATTTCCGAGACTCCCGCATAAATACGTTGCAGACGGCTTGGTAAATCATCAACTTGCGTGCGAATACACCCGCTTCCTAGATAAAGTAATTGTCTACCTTGTTGGCGAATAACACCGTATCCTGTGATCCGCGAACCAGGGTCAATACCTAGAATAATCGCCATATAAAACCTATAGTTGCTCTTTATTTATTTTCATATCATCTTATCGCCATCTAATGACTGCCACAATGGCAACATAGGAATATCACCATTCCCACCGCAATCACAGTGTAAATAGCGTTCGCTTAATCATAAATATAGCAAATAAAAGAAAAAATGAAGGTCGAAGAGGCGTTAGAGAAAACAGGCTGGACACAGCCCGCTTTCTCTACGCAGACATCATCTTAATTACAGTTGCTCAGCAACTTCATCAGAGATATCACCGTTATGATAAACTTCTTGGACGTCGTCTGAATCTTCTAACATGTCGATCAGGCGCATTAATTTTGGTGCTGTTTCAACATCAAGTTCAGCTGTAATCGATGGGATCATAGAAACTTCAGCGGCTTCGCTAGTGAAACCAGCAGCATCTAGTGCGTCTTTAACGGCACCGAACGTTTCAAAGGTGGTGTAAACATCCATTGCACCATCATCATATGTTTCAACGTCATCTGCACCGGCTTCGAGTGCCGCTTCCATCAGCGCATCTTCGTCCACACCCGGTGCGTAAGTGATTACGCCGCGCTTGGTGAACAGGTAAGATACAGAACCATCAGTGCCTAAGTTACCGCCCGTTTTGGTAAACGCGTGGCGAACTTCCGATACTGTACGATTACGGTTATCGCTCAAGCATTCAACCATAACCGCGGTGCCACCGGGACCGTAACCTTCATAAATGATGGTTTCCATATTATCGTTGTCATCATTACCCACACCACGCGCAATAGCACGGTTTAAGGTGTCGCGCGTCATGTTGTTTGATAATGCTTTATCCACAGCAGCACGCAAACGAGGGTTAGTTGCCGGATCGCCGCCGCCTAAACGCGCAGCAGTCACCAGCTCACGAATAATTTTAGTGAAAATTTTACCGCGTTTCGCGTCTTGTGCCGCTTTACGGTGTTTGGTGTTGGCCCATTTACTATGACCTGCCATGAAATATCTCCAAAAACGTCAATAAATAATTAAACAGCAAATTCTAAAATAGCCTGGCTGTTGCTCCACGATTTTGTTAGCTCCGCCGCCTGTTGCGGGTCAAGCCAACGAAATTCAGTGTGTTCAGTCAGCAATGGCGTTTGTTCATCGCTGAGCACCAATTTAAACCAATGTTCTTTACAGTGGGTCACATCCGGTGCATAACGATGCCTGAAATGCGGGAAAATTTCAAAGATGATACTTTTCGACAAATCATGTAATTGATTTGGTTGCGGGTCAAACCCCGTTTCCTCTTTGATTTCGCGAAGTGCTGCAACGGCAGCACTATTTTCATGATGCTCCAGACTCCCGGTCACAGACTGCCAAAAGTCAGGGTCATCTTTACGCCGCATCATAAGCACCCGCCCCGTTTTTTCAGCCACAATAATGACTAATACCGATTCTGGGCGCTTATAATTTTCCATTACTCTTCTTCTTTCGCCACAACCGCAATCGCTAATTCTGCCAGCGAATCTGGGTTTGCATGGCTTGGTGCATTGGTCATTAAGCATGCCGCTGCGGTGGTTTTCGGGAATGCAATAACATCACGGATGTTATCAGTTCCAGTTAACAGCATCACTAAACGGTCTAAACCAAATGCTAAGCCTGCATGTGGTGGTGTACCGTATTTCAGCGCATCTAACAGGAAGCCGAACTTCTCACGTTGTTCTTCTTCGTTGATGCCTAAAATACCAAATACAGTTTGTTGCATTTCGCTACGGTGAATACGGACAGAGCCACCACCCACTTCGTAACCATTGATAACCATATCGTAGGCATTCGCTACTGCATCTTCAGGGTTCTTCGCCAGATCTTCCGGAGTGAAATCTTTTGGTGACGTGAACGGATGATGCATAGCCGTTAAGCCACCTTCACCGTTTTCTTCAAACATTGGGAAGTCGATAACCCACAGTGGTTGCCAGCTATTTAAGTCCGTCAGCTCGAAGTCACGACCCACTTTCAGGCGTAGTGCCCCCATAGAGTCAGTCACAACATTTTTCGCACCTGCACCAAACAGAATGATATCGCCATCCGCTGCACCCGTACGCTCGATAATTTGTTCAATGATTTCTAAGCTCAGGAATTTCGCGACTGGGCTTTGGATGCCTTCTAAGCCTTTCGCACATTCGTTGATTTTCATCCACGCTAAGCCTTTCGCACCATAGATACCCACAAAATTGCCGTATTCGTCAATTTGCTTACGGGTCATCACTGCGCCACCAGGCACTTTCAGTGCCGCGACACGACCTTTAGGATCATTTGCTGGCCCCGCAAATACGGCGAATTCAACATCTTTAACGATGTCTGCCACATCGACCAGTTCCATCGGGTTACGCAGGTCTGGCTTATCGGAGCCATAACGACGCATCGCTTCGGCGAAAGTCATGATTGGGAAGTCGCCTAAATCAACGTCTTTCACGTCGATCCACAGATTACGGATCATGCGTTCCATCACTTCGCGAACTTGTTCCGCCGTCATGAACGACGTTTCAACATCGATTTGGGTGAATTCAGGTTGACGGTCAGCACGTAAGTCTTCATCGCGGAAGCATTTTACGATTTGATAGTAACGGTCAAAACCAGACATCATCAGCAATTGTTTAAACAGCTGAGGAGATTGTGGTAAGGCATAAAATTTGCCTTTATGGACACGGCTAGGCACTAAATAGTCACGCGCCCCTTCTGGCGTCGCTTTCGTTAGCATTGGTGTTTCAACGTCCATAAAGCCTTCTTTGTCCATAAAGTTACGAACAAAGCTGGTGATTTTCGCACGAGTACGCAGACGATCTGACATCTCTGGACGGCGTAAATCTAAATAGCGGTATTTTAAGCGACGCTCTTCTGTATTAGTTTGGTTGCTGTCTAACGGAAGAGGTTCAGATTTGTTAAAAACGTCCAGACCTTCAGCAAAGATTTCAATCTCACCCGTTGCCATGTCTTTATTTTTTTGGCTATCTGGGCGCGCACGTACCGTACCTGTGATTTGGATACAGAACTCATTACGCAGTTCTGACGCTTTCTCAAATATGTCTTTACGTTCTGGATCGAAGAAAACCTGAACGATACCTTCACGGTCACGCATATCGATAAAAATCAAACCACCTAAGTCACGACGGCGGTTTACCCATCCACAAAGAGTGACCTTCTGGCCTTCATGAGCAATGTTTAATTGCCCACAATAATTAGTACGCATACTCTATCCTTTTACTCAGCTTATTGTTTACTCAGCGTATTGTGCTTTAGTTTGCTGCGGGAATTTGGCATTTTGCTGAACCCATTTGCTAAACGTTGTGTTTGCGAAACCTATTGTTTATAAAACCAATCGTTAAGAAACACGGAGCTGAAAATTCAGAATGTCAAAAAAGGCAGACATTATATAGGAAATTCTATTAGACAAACAGTTTGCTCTATAGCTTAACTGCGAAATTGATACAAAAAAACTATCTATAATCAATAAAAACTGTCCTTACCCAGAAAAACGATTCTCACGCGACCTTCTCAGCAGATGAAAAAGATTGCATATCGAGTTGATGATTAAAATTTGATTGTTTGTCAGATCATCATTTTTTTGGGAATTATTACCCATTTCATTTTGCTATAATTACTCATATTCAGACACTTTCGCCTGAAATCAGAGGACACTTTATGAAAAAAATTCTACTCGCATCATCCTTTCTTGTTCTGCTTGCAGGATGTCAAAACGGAACCAATGCCAATACGATGAAGCCTGCTAATAATAACAAAGTCTTTTATATCGATTCCTCTCTCGCTGACTGCGTTGGTGTTGCACCAATGAAATGCATGAAAGTAAAAGAAAAACCAACTGATGAATGGCAGTATTTTTATAGCTCAATTCAAGGGTTTAACTACGAACCTGGTTATCACTACGTAGTAGAAGTTCAACAATTTGATATCCCTAACCCTCCCGCTGATGCATCAAGTATCCGTTATGAGTTGGTCAAAATTATCGAGAAAAAATAAGATTGAAGCAGGTGGTTTTACGCCTGCTTTTTACTGCACTCAAAGGCAATATCATGAGCACTAAAATCATTGATAAGTTAGGTTTAATTACTGTCCAAAACGGTAAAGTGGCAATGGTCCGCTCTCATAATAAAACTCTATTTTATATCCCAGGAGGAAAACGTGAGCATGGTGAAACAGACCAACAAGCCCTTTCCCGTGAAGTCGATGAGGAATTGACGTTAACCCTGCATCCCGACTCTATCCAGTTTTACGGTGAATTTGTCGGGCTGGCAGATGGCAAGCAAGATGGCACACAAGTCTGTATTCGTTGTTATCAGGCTAACTATGATGGCACGCCCCAGCCTGCCGCTGAAATTGCGGAACTGGCGTGGTTAGATTCTACTGACGCCGACCGCTGCTCTACGACTGCCATTGAAATATTGAAACAGCTTAAAGCCGATAATCTTATTCAATAACTCAAAAATGAATTATTTCTATTTGTAGATTTACTGATTAGGTTTTAAAATTTAGAAAATTTAATTTATCTCCATGGAGGTAGAGCAAAAAAATGGTCAGCTCTTTATACGCTGTACTAGGTGCCTTACTGCTACTGAGATTATCGCTAAATGTAGTAAAGCTTAGAAATCAGTACCGTGTGTCTGTTGGCGATGGTGGGTTTTCTGAATTACAAACGGCTATTCGCGTGCATGGTAATGCTATCGAGTACATTCCAATTTCATTAATTTTATTACTGTTAATGGAGATGAATGGTGCCAAAGTTTGGATGATCCATGTGTGTGGAATTGTACTCATTGCGAGCCGCATTCTGCACTCTTATGGTTTAAAAAATCATGATTATTCACAACGACGAATGGGGATGATGGGGACATATCTCGCTATCGGGTTAATGCTCCTTGCCAATGCGTATTATCTACCATGGCTGCAAATGGTTTCCTTTACGCTTTAATTTTACCCTTCCTTCTGTGCGGATTGGTTTTCAGGTTCAGTTGCTTTCTGCTACAATCCGCCACTACTTTTGTTCTTCTATTTAATACAAGTCTATGTCAAGTCAGGATCCAAACCATAAAGACAGCCTTTTTTCTGCACCAATCGCCAATTTGGGTGACTGGAAGTTTGATGAAAAAGTGGCTGAAGTTTTCCCCGATATGATTCAACGTTCCGTACCGGGCTACTCGAATATCATTACTATGATTGGAATGTTAGCGGGTCGTTTTGTTACGCCAAATAGCCAAGTGTATGATCTTGGATGCTCTCTTGGTGCGGCAACACTATCTGTGCGCCGAAATATCTCCGTGGAAAACTGCAAAATCATTTCGGTTGATAACTCCCCAGCAATGGTCGAGCGCTGCCGCCGGCATATTGATGCTTATAAAGCCGAAACACCGGTGGATGTTATCGAAGGGGATATTCGCGATATTCACATTGAAAATGCGTCAATGGTCATCCTTAACTTCACATTGCAGTTTTTAAATCCTGATGACCGCGAAAAATTGCTCACTAAAATTTACCAAGGATTATTACCGGGTGGAATCTTAGTGCTATCTGAAAAATTTAATTTTGAAGATCAGCAAATCGGTGAATTACTGTTCAATATGCACCATGATTTCAAACGTGCCAACGGCTATAGCGAGCTTGAAATTAGCCAAAAACGCAGCATGTTGGAAAATGTGATGCTCACTGATTCTGTTGAGGCACATAAAACTCGTTTAAAGCGTGTCGGGTTTACCCACTGTGAAGTCTGGTTCCAATGCTTTAATTTCGGTTCCTTATTAGCCTTAAAAGAGGGGTAGTTATGATCGATTTTGGTCGCTTCTATCAACAAATTGCGATTGGTCCTCTTAGCCATTGGTTAGAAACGTTACCTGCGCAGCTAGCGGAATGGAAAAAAGACGGTTTGCATGGCGGGTTCTCTTCATGGGAGAAAATGTTAGATAACCTTCCCGTAATGACACCAACCCAGCTCGATATCAAAAACAGTGTCACCGCCCTACGCGACCCTGAGTTAACCGAGGGCGAAACTCGCCGTTTAAACAATATTTTAGGGCAATTAAAACCATGGCGCAAAGGTCCATTCTCCCTGTATGGCGTCGAGATTGATACTGAGTGGCGTTCAGATTGGAAGTGGGATCGTGTTCTACCACATATTTCCCCATTAAAAGGTCGCCACGTATTAGACGTGGGCTGTGGGAGTGGTTACCACATGTGGCGTATGTTGGGTGAAGGTGCTGAGTTTGTGGTCGGTATCGATCCAACTGAACTATTTCTATGCCAATTTGAAGCCGTAAGAAAACTGTTAGGCGATGATCAACGCGCACATTTACTCCCTTTAGGTATAGAGCAACTCCCCGCATTGAAAGCCTTTGATACCGTATTCTCTATGGGCGTTCTGTATCATCGTCGTTCTCCGCTTGATCATTTATGGCAATTGAAAGACCAATTAGTCAGTGAGGGAGAATTAGTATTAGAGAGCTTAGTGGTAGAAGGTGATGAATTCCAATGCCTGATCCCTGGCGACCGTTACGCACAGATGCGCAATGTTTACTTTATTCCTTCCGCCAAAATGCTCAAAGTGTGGCTAGAAAAATGTGGTTTTGTGGATGTTCGCATTGTTGACCAAGCGGTCACTTCATTAGAAGAGCAGCGCCGCACCGATTGGATGCAAACGGATTCATTAGCTGAGTTTTTAGATCCTAATGATAGTACCAAAACGATTGAAGGTTATCCCGCGCCTTTACGAGCGATCTTAGTCGCGAAAAAACCGTAAAATAGACCCCGTGACGGTTTTTAATACCGTTATGTGTAAAACGCCCGAGAGCTGATATTCAATTCTCGGACGTTTTTGTTTTTATTTGAACAACGGTATTCCAGTTTATAAATTATTCATCAAATACTCTTCTACCGCTTTAGTATCATTCGCCGCATCAAAATCCATGCCTAGTGATAATGAGCCCTCTTTCAATTCAATCACTCTAGGTTTTGTATAGGAATAGGTAATATGTTTGATTTTCTCACCGACTGATTGTTTTGCGAGCTCAGAGTGTTCACAGACATTGGCTATCCCCTTAAGCATCTCTTTGCTATAGCCATCAATACCGATGGTATCGAGTTGCTCTTTGGTGAAGGTCGACCAATCAAAACTCACTTTAATCTCAGAGCCACACGTTTTATTTAATGCCGAGACTTGAGAGGAAACTTCCGTTTCATACCTTTGATGCTTCTCTTTTTCAGCTAATGAATATGCAAATGAGGAGGCAGTGAAGAGAACAAGCGACGACGCTAAGATAACTTTTTTCAGCATGATTTTTTCCTTAAAATTCATTCAGTCGTTTTTAGTTTTTACAATGTAAAAAAATCTAAAAACAAAGGGAGGTATTTAACCTCCCTCAGACCATGAGCAAACCCATCAGGTTTGGAAATGGCTCTTTTGGGTTGTAAAATTAACAAGGAAAATCAATTTATTGATTTTCGCCTGATAACACAAAGAGGGAAAAACCACGTTTTTATCCCTCTTTGTCATCAACCTCGGGGAGGTATTTAACCTCCCTATCTTAACTCTCCTTATCATAAATTCAGTCAGTCCTATTCTGAATTTGCGACTTATGCCGGCACTTTTTCCGTGATTGAAATAAAGTCCATCATGGCTTCTACCGTGGGTCCATCCACACAGTAGTGCGTGAACTCATCGGTTTCACTGTTCGATGCCATGGTCACACCCGCCTTGCGATAACTCATACTGGAAGGAACGGTTTTACCTGCTGAGCTGTGCACTTCAGTTAAGCCAATCTCCATAAACTTGGTCAGATTAGCCAATCGAACCCCTGCACCAGCCATAATGATTGGGCCATCTATTTCACGACTTTTTTCATGTAACTCTTTGAGTAATGGCAAACCTAATTCAGCGCTTTGCTGCTGACCGGACGTTAAAATACGTGCCACACCTAGGTTTTTGAGTTGTTCTAAAGCCAATAACGGATTGATACACATATCAAAAGCACGATGGAAAGTTATTGCCATACCATCCGCTATTTCCATCAAAGTTTGCATGCGTTCAACATCAATACGCCCTTCAGGATCCAAGATCCCCACCACAGCGCCGGGAAACCCCATCTCTTTGATCATCTGCAAATCTTCGCGAATCACATCAAATTCGCTCATATTGTAGCAAAAATCCCCACCACGTGGACGAATAATTGGATGAACGGGAATATGAAGTTTCTCGCGTGCCAGTTTTAAATAACCATAACTGGGTGTTAATCCCCCATCCGCTGCCCCCGAGCAGAGTTCAATACGATCTGCACCATATTCTTGCGCAACTTGGGCGCATTCGATACCAAAACAGCAAATTTCCAGTTTCGCCATGAAGATCTCCAAAATGGTCATAAGCTCAGTAGAATAAGAGCTGAAAATTGAGGGCCAAAACGTGCTTTTTATTAGACATTCAACTAACTATGCCATTTTTTATTAAATGTTATCTGCGTGATATCACACCGTTTAGAGTTATATCTGAGTAATGACCAATAACGTTAATTGCATCACTTATTTTTCGCTTTCAACGATGTTTCTAAGGGAAAATGGGTGATATTTGAGAGTAATTAAGCCGTTTGTCACGGCCAAAGTCGGATTTGGCAGTCTTTCTTGCTGACCTTTCGGCTGACTAACTTTATAGGAGTAACCTTCAGGTAGTGACTCTGGCAACAAACGACGAGCCGTTTCGGCAAGTGCTTCTGGTGCGACATCAATTACCATTTCAATATGTTCCCAACTTTCTTGTGGGTAGGTTTTATCTTTTGGAAAAGGCAGCTCAATAATATAGACATCCTGCCCAGCCACCTGAATTGGTTTTTTCAAATCATAAAGACGAATAGGACGACCATTAATTAGATTATCCGAAAGCAGTTCAGCGCATTGTAGCAATCCCTCATGCCAGCGTTCTGCCGTTGCCTGATGATGACAGCGTACCGAAATATGGTCGATAATATAATCTGTCAGGGAGACATGTAAAGTCTGTGCCATCGCCAGCAGATTTTGCTCAAAATGTGGTAAGTCACACCATAAATCGTTTAATTGTGGGATTTTATCGAAATCTAACATTCACATGACTCTCGTTGAACCCCCTGCGTCAATAAAAAGCAGGGATAATAAAAAGCGAAACAAGCGGCAGACTGTAGCACGACTCCCCCAAAATATGGTATAAAACCTGCCGTTTTTTCTCTTCCACCTTTTAGTTACGCCCATGAAATGGCACAATGCGGTAACTATGTTCGTTATTTAAGGTAATCCGGTGAATATTCAGGCTATTCTTTCAGATAAAATCAGTGCTGCAATGCTAGCAGCGGGAGCTCCAGAAGGCTGTGATGCCCTTGTTCGTCAATCAGCTAAAGCGCAATTTGGTGACTATCAAGCTAACGGCGTGATGGGCGCAGCGAAAAAAATGGGCATGCCTCCCCGACAACTGGCCGAGCAAATTGTTAGCCAATTAGATCTCGAAGGTATTGCATCTAAAGTTGAAATCGCCGGTCCCGGTTTCATCAATATTTTTATCGACCCAACGTGGATTGCGGCTCACGCAGAAAAAGCACTGACCAGCGACCGCTTAGGTCTTGCTCCCGTCAAAGCTGAAACTATCGTTATTGACTATTCCGCGCCTAACGTTGCAAAACAAATGCACGTCGGTCACTTACGCTCAACGATTATTGGTGATGCTGCCGCGCGCACTCAAGAATTTATCGGTCATAAAGTGATTCGTGCTAACCACGTCGGTGACTGGGGTACGCAATTCGGTATGCTGATTGCTTACTTAGAAAAAGTACAAAATGAAGATGCCAGCGATATGGCTCTGGCAGACCTCGAAGAGTTCTACCGTGAAGCGAAAAAACATTACGATGAAGACGAAGACTTTGCCGTTCGTGCTCGCGGTTACGTCGTAAAATTACAATCTGGTGATGAATACTGCCGTAAAATGTGGCGTAAACTGGTTGATATCACCATGCAACAGAACCAAGAAACTTATCGCCGTTTAAACGTCACCTTGACGGAAGACGATGTGATGGGTGAAAGCCTGTATAACAGCATGCTACCGGGTATCGTTGCTGATCTTAAAGCCAAAGGTTTAGCCGTAGAAAGCGAAGGCGCTACTGTTGTTTTCCTTGATGAATTCAAAAACAAGGAAGGCGAACCGATGGGCGTTATCGTTCAGAAAAAGGACGGTGGCTTCCTGTATACGACTACCGATATCGCCTGTGCCAAATACCGTTATGAAACGTTGCATGCCGATCGCTCTTTGTATTACATCGACTCCCGCCAGCATCAACATTTAATGCAAGCTTGGACTATCGTCCGCAAAGCGGGCTATATTCCTGAATCAATGGCGCTTGAACACCATATGTTTGGAATGATGTTAGGTAAAGATGGTAAGCCATTCAAAACACGTTCTGGCGGTACTGTTCGCCTTTCCGACCTATTAGATGAAGCGGTTGAACGCGCACAAACGCTGATCCGTGAAAAAAACCCAGATATGGCGGAAGACGAATTACTGAATCTGGCGAATGTCGTCGGGATTGGGGCTGTCAAATATGCTGATCTGTCTAAAAACCGTACTACAGACTATATCTTCGATTGGGATAACATGCTGGCATTTGAGGGTAACACCGCCCCTTATATGCAATATGCGTATACCCGTGTTGCCTCTATCTTTAAGAAAGCCGATATTACCGAATCGGATTTAACTCTACCTATCGTGTTAGAAGCGCCACACGAAATGGCGCTGGCAACACGCTTGATGCAGTTTGAAGAGACTATCTTAACGGTTGCTCGTGAAGGGACTCCACATGTCATGTGTGCTTATTTATATGACTTAGCAGGACTGTTCTCCAGTTTCTACGAACATTGCCCTATTCTGTCCGCAGACACCGATGCTCAACGCCAAAGCCGTTTAAAATTGGCATTATTGACACAAAAAACCTTAAAAGTGGGTCTCGATACACTCGGTATTGAAACCGTCGAAAGAATGTAAGCCCGTTGATTTGCTTAAAGCCCACTTCGGTGGGCTTTTTACTTTTTGTCGCCTAAGTTGCACTCTTTTTGAACATTTTTTTTGTAACTTACCTTAAGTTTGCACTTATTTGGTGAGCAATATCTCATTATTCTCTCTATTTAGCGCCTTCCTTACTAAAAAAACAAAAAATTAACATTTGGCATGATGCTTGCTTTATCTCTTTTGCCTTTTCAAAAAGACAGGGGGATTTATGAAGTACATCATCGCAATTATTAAACCGTTCAAATTAGAAGATGTTCGAGAAGCACTTACTGAGCTAGGCATTCAAGGAATGACCATCTGTGAAGTCAAAGGATATGGCAGGCAGAAAGGTCATTCGGAGCTTTACCGGGGTGCCGAATATGAAGTGAGTTTTCTACCTAAAACCAAAATGGAAATTGCTATTAGCGATGACCTATTGGAACCCGCCCTCGATGCCATTATGCGTACCGCAGATACCGGTAAAGTCGGAGATGGAAAGCTATTTGTTTTTGAACTTCTACAAGCAGTCCGTATTCGCACACGCGAATCGGGCGATGACGCACTATAAGGGAGACGTACAATGAGACGATTTTGGTTATCCACCGCACTATTCGCCTTAAGCGCTTTAGCCCTTCCCGCCTATGCGTCGGAAGTGAATACCGTTGATAAAGCAGATAACGCCTTTATGTTGATCTGTACTGCATTAGTCTTCTTTATGACCATACCCGGTATCGCATTGTTTTATGGGGGATTATTACGCAGTAAAAACGTATTATCGCTGATCACTCAAGTCATGCTGATTTTTAGCGTAGTGATTATTTTGTGGTTTGTGTTCGGCTATAGCCTCGCATTCACTGCTGGAAACAAAGTGTTTGGGGACGGTTCATTAACTTTCTTAAACGCGATGTCTATCGATGACTTATCGGGCTCCATCAACCGATATATCCATGTTGCGTTCCAAGGCTCATTTGCCGTGATCACGTTAGCCTTAATTGTCGGAGCGTTAGGTGAGCGAGTTCGTTTTTCAGCGTTACTCATTTTTACCGTCATTTGGTTTACTTTTTCTTATGTTCCTATCGCGCACATGGTATGGGCTGAAGGTGGCTGGTTAGCAGATGACGGCGCTTTGGACTTTGCTGGTGGAACTGTTGTGCATATTAATGCCGCAGTTGCCGCACTCGTTGGTGCATATTTACTCGGAAAACGTAGCGACTACAGCCAAGTAGTGTTAAAACCCCATAACTTACCAATGGTGTTTATGGGTACGGCAGTCCTGTACATTGGTTGGTTTGGCTTTAACGCAGGTTCTGCTGGCAGCGCCAACAACATTGCCGCACTCGCATTTATCAATACCATCATTGCGACAGCTGGCGCAATCCTTTCATGGACCTTTGCAGAATGGGTACTTCGTGGAAAACCCTCCATGCTCGGCAGCTGTTCAGGTTGTATCTCCGGATTAGTCGCAATCACACCAGCCGCGGGGACGGTTGGACCGATCGGCGCATTAATTATCGGTGTTGTTGGCGGCGTGATCGGGCTTTGGGGTGTTGTGGTCCTAAAACGTTGGCTAAAAGCCGATGATGTCTGTGATGTATTTGGTATCCACGGTACCTGCGGGATTGTAGGGTGTATATTGACTGGAGTATTTACATCAACCATGCTTGGTGGCTTAGGTTACCGTGACGGCGTCACGTTATCTCATCAAGTTTTTGTTCAGCTTGAGAGTGTTGCCGTGACGATTGTGTGGTCAGGCGTAGTGGCATTCATCGCCTTTAAATTAGCGGATAAACTTGTCGGTTTGCGGGTTTCCCCTGAAGAAGAGTGTGATGGGCTGGATATTACCACCCATGGTGAAAGTGCGTACCATCAGTAATTGTCTACTCCCCCTCTGTTGAGGGGGGAGTTTGTTGGCATCTATAGCAACTCAATACCTGTTAAGTGAAATTACGCAACACTGCGTTTCATAAAATCACGAGGACGGAAACCTAACACATACAGTGCCACAAAATAGCTACCCGCCCCGATAATCACGACACCGATTAAACGTAACATGCGCATCAGCATATTGCCGTCTTGCCACGGTGGCATAAAGTGCAACACGCCAAATAACACTATAACCATCACCGCCAATGCGATAAGTAGCTTCACAAGGAAACCACGCCAACCCGCCAGTGGTTGGAAGATATCTTGCTTGCGTAATTGCCAATATAACGCTCCAGCGTTAAAACACGCAGCCAGCCCAATAGACAGCGCTAAACCTGCATGTTGCATTGGACCAATAAAAGCTAAGTTCATTAACTGGGTCATAATCAGCGTAACAATTGCAATCCTCACAGGTGTACGGATATCCTGACGAGAATAAAATCCAGGTGCTAAAATTTTCACTAAAATCATGCCAGTTAAGCCCACACAATACGCCATCAATGCATACTGGGTCATCAAAGAGTCATGGGCAGTAAACTTGTCATATTGGAAAAGTGAAACTGTCAGCGCTTCCGATAACATCGCTAATCCGATGGCACAAGGTAGGGCCAGTAATAAACACAAGCGCAGGCCCCAGTCCATTAAATGCCGATATTCTTGGTGGTTTCCACTGGTAAAACTTTTTGATAATGATGGGAGTAAAATGGTTCCAAGCGCTACGCCCAGCACCCCTGACGGCAATTCCATTAAGCGATCTGCATAATACATCCATGACACTGAGCCTGATTGCAGAAATGAAGCAAAAATCGTGTTAATAATTAATGAGATTTGCGCCACGGATACCCCGATAATCGCGGGTCCCATCATTTTCATAACACGCCAAACGCCACTATCATGGAATGACAAACGCGGTAATACCAACATGCCAATTTTCTTTAAATGCGGTAATTGGTAACCTAATTGCAGCACACCACCCACTAATACCGCCCATGCCAGCGACATAATTGGTGGATCAAAATACGGTGCCGCAAAGGCTGCAAAGAAAATCATACTGACGTTCAGTAACGTGGGGGCAAATGCGGGTACCGAAAAACGATTCCAAGTATTCAAAATCGCACCCGCGAGCGAAGCCAACGAAATTAAGAAAATATACGGGAATGTCACCCGTAATAAATCCGTCGTCAGTACAAATTTGTCAGCATCTGTCGTGAAGCCTGGCGCAGTAACATAAATGACCCAAGGCGCAGCAATCATCCCGATAACCGTAACAACTGCCAGAACCAAGGTAAGCAGCCCCGAAATATAAGCGACAAACGTTCGTGTCGCCTCTTCGCCTTGCTGGTTTTTATATTCCGCAAGAATCGGGACAAACGCTTGAGAAAACGCCCCTTCTGCAAAAATTCGGCGTAACAAATTCGGGAGTTTGAAGGCAACAAAGAAGGCATCGGAAGCAGCCCCCGCACCAAACACACGGGCAATAATGGCATCACGGATGAAACCCAAGACTCGAGACATCATCGTCATCGAGCTGACTGCTGCCAAAGATTTTAATAAATTCATGATAGCTAAACTAAAAGAAGACAATCGTAGCAGTTTAACAGCGGATGGCTAGACTGACTACGATTGTAGAGTAAATGTTTAGGCTTTAGTCGATTTCCACGTATCGTCCGTTAATGCAGTGAGTACGTGGTCACGCCATTCCCCATTGATTTCAAGGTACTGCCTTGCATAGCCTTCACGTTCAAAGCCCAAGCGCGCCAATAAATTACCACTGCGCATATTATGCGGCATGTAGTTCGCCATGATACGGTGTATCCCTTGATTTTTTTGCATATATCGGATGGTTTGGGTTAACGCTTCATACATTAATCCCTGCCCCTGCCATTTTTCCCCCAGTGAATACCCCAGATAACAGGCATGGAATGATCCTCGTAAAATATTACTGAAATTTGCCACACCAATGACTTCGTTTTCGTCTTTATCCAGTAATACAAAATGGAAGGCGCTACCTTGACGATGCATTTCACTCATCGCATGTAACCGATTATTCCAACCAGAGGGGTTAAAATGGGAATTGTCACGGGTTGGTTCCCATGGCGTCAAAAATTCTTTATTTAAACTGTAATAGTCCGCTAGTCGGTAATTATCGCGTTCATAGGCCAAACGGATAATCATTCTGTCAGTCATTAGACGCACTTTGGGTTCATTTGAACGATAACCAAACATCGTTAGCCCTTAATTAGTAGTGTTACCAGTCTTACTCTCGATGCTTGAATTATAACTTAAATTTATCACTTAACTAATTCAATTATCTCCATAATTAAGTCATTTTTTGAGCGATTAGTTTATTAAGTTCTATTCAAGCATTAGGAATATGCAATAAGGTGAATGCATCATGGGCAATATCCGCACCATAAATCCTAAAGAGTTCACATTAGAGGTAGGCGGCAAGTCAGTTAGCCCCTTGGAGCATACATAAGTATGTGACGAGGACGAGCGAGCGCTGCCAACACCCCTATCATAGGAAATATTCACACCATAAATCCTAAAGATTTCGCATTAGAGGTAGGCGACAAGTCAGTGAGTCCCTTGGAGCATACATAAGTATGTGACGAGGGCGAGCGAGCGCAGCCAACACCCCTATAATGAGAAATATGACGGATTTATCGATAAAAAAATATCATGGTACACATCCCATCATTCCCCCCAAACTCCTGATATTATTAATAAGAATCATTCCTTCCGTTACTAATTTTTATGGTGTTTTATGGCACAGGTGTCGCGGGCAAGAAGCCTTGGTAAATATTTCCTTTTACTGGACAATATGTTGGTTGTTCTTGGCTTTTTCGTGGTTTTTCCTTTAATTTCAATTCGATTTGTTGAACAGCTTGGCTGGGCTGCCGTGGTGGTTGGTTTTGCCCTTGGGTTACGTCAATTTGTGCAGCAAGGTTTTGGCATTTTTGGGGGTGCGATTGCCGACCGATTCGGTGCTAAACCGTTAATTATTATCGGGATGCTGTTACGCGCTGCGGGTTTTGTCTTGATGGCTTTGGCTTATGACCCTTGGGTGTTATGGCTTTCTTGTGTGTTGTCTGCCCTTGGCGGCACCTTGTTTGACCCTCCTCGTACTGCATTAGTGATTAAATTGACCCGTCCTTATGAGCGTGGGCGTTTTTACTCATTATTATTTATGCAGGACAGCGCCGGAGCAGTGATTGGTGCCCTCATTGGTAGCTGGCTTTTACAATATGACTTCCACTATGTTTGCTGGGCTGGCGCGGCAGTGTTTGTGATTGCGGCTCTACTTAATGCTTGGCTACTCCCGGCTTATCGCATTTCTACTATCAAAGCCCCTATTCGTGATGGAATGCATCGCGTCTTGAAAGACACCCGCTTTGTGACCTATGTGATCACACTTTCTGGTTACTTTATGTTGTCGGTACAAGTGATGCTGATGTTCCCTATCGCCGTTAACGAATTGGCAGGAACACCAACCGCGGTGAAATGGATGTACGCCATTGAAGCGGCAATTTCACTGACGTTGCTTTATCCGATTGCCCGTTGGAGCGAAAAACATTTCCGTTTAGAACAACGTTTGATGGCCGGGCTATTTTTAATGAGCCTAAGCATGTTCCCTATCGGTATGACCACATCGGTCAATATTCTGTTTGTGTTGATTGGCATTTTCTATTTAGGCACTATCACCGCCGATCCTGCTCGTGAAACCCTGAGCGCCTCCCTTGCCGACCCTCGCGCCCGTGGCAGCTATATGGGCTTTAGCCGACTCGGTCTTGCGCTAGGCGGAGCTGTTGGCTATACCGGTGGCGGTTGGATGTATGATATTGGGCATCAATGGAATATCCCCCAGCTTCCTTGGTTCTTACTCGGCACTATTGGTTTTATTACCTTATGGGCGCTTCATCGCCAATTTAACCGTAAAAAAATTGAAACAGTCATGTTGAGCGGGCAGTAATACGTTACACTTGGGTTATTACTGTATAAAGGAGTGATTATGAAAAACATTTTCTTGGCATCTATCTTTGGATTGCTATTTATTCTCACGGGTTGTGACAAATTAACCGAATTTACTATCAGTGAATCACAAATTAACAGTTACCTTGCGACCAAGGTTAAATACGAGAATAACATTGGTATTACTGGGTTTGCAGATGCGGATATCACCTTACATAACTTGCAATCAGAAATTGGTCGTAGCGAACCGGGTATTATTGCATTAAAAGGCGAAGCCACTGTAAAAATGAACTCATTGATTGGCGCAGCAGCGGCTGATATTGCATTAACACTAACTGCCCGCCCTGTCTTTGATGCACAGACTGGTTCTATCTATTTGAAAGAGCTAAAAATTACTCAATATAAAATTACCCCAGAAAATATGGACACTGCCATTTCCGCCGTGATCCCTTATTTAAATAGCTCCCTTGAAACCTTCTTCTCGACTCAACCTGTGTATGTCCTGAACCCTGATAATAGTGCCGCAGAAGCGACAGCTAAAAAATTAGCTAAAGGACTAGAAGTTAAACCGGGTAAATTGGTGATCCCCATGGTGGATTGATTGACCATAAATATTTTCGATTGATAAATAAATAATCGTAAAATGAAAAAAGCAACCTTAGGTCTAGGTTGCTTTTTTTATGGACAAATTTCCACAACATCACTAATTATTTAACTCTGTATTCTTACTCGTAGTAAGTCGTTTTATAGTCATACGTGAATTTATCCACTCGCCCATCACTGTATGTCATCACACTGGTGCACGAAGTTGGGTTTTTATGATCATCATAATGAGTGCACTTTTGGACAATTTCGTAATAGGGCTGCTGATTTTTCGTGGCATGAAAAAGAATTTTTGTCACTAAACCATCCGTGAAGAAATACTCATTTTTTGTATTAGTAACTTCATTTTCATTGAAATAGTGAGTTTCGATTGGTAAAAGCTCGCTACCATAGACAAACGTAGCAATGTCCTTATCTCCTTGAGTGATCTTATTCACCAAACCATTACGGTAATGGTATTTCCAATTCAACAATTCTCCGGTTTGTAAATTACACATTTTATCGATGCGGTAACCTTTGAGTTTTTGCTTATCAATCAAAAAGTAAAGCTGTTTAGATTTTCTGACGATCGTAAATTCCGTTTCGCTGTCTTTATTATAATAGGTTAACTCGTTGAGACAGCCATGGGGGTTAAATGACACTGACACCCTTTTTCTGAGCCCTTTGTCATCGTTCATGGTTTGAGTCAATTCTTTGACTTTTCCATAAAGCGGGTCAAATTGAAATTCAGTACTGTAATTAACCATGCGTTTATCATAGTTAAGCAATTCATTATCCACTTGCGCCAGCGCCATCGGTGACATAAAGAGAAACATTAAACCGTGAAGTTTTGTCGGAGTCATTGTGTCTATCCTTTAGGTCTTATGTGGAAAGAAAGAAACGATATCCACTTTCTTTCCACGCAATTCGTGACACCGTCACTTATTCACTGTCACTTTCTGATTCAGAATCGAGCTCATCACGCAGAGCAATCACCGCATCGCGAGTAATTTGCGCGAGTGTACGATAAAACGGAGTTGTCGCATGAGCCTCAACTTTACCCAGAAAAGCGCCATACCAGCTCAGAATATAGCTATCAAATAGCTCTTCTTGCGCCGCAGTTTCATCTTCCGCAGCTTGGTCTTCTAACCATGATGCCGCGAGTAATAACGCACCAAATGCGTCAGCAGGCGCATCGGTTAACGTCATGCCACGCGTGACAAGAAATTCACGGATTTCTGCTTCCGTGATCTCTTCATCATAACGATGGGCAAAAGGTGGCACGGTTGGCTCATGACCAAACATGGCTTGATAATCCGCAGTAATCGCTTTGTGATCCATGGCTTTAGCCATTCTTCCCCACAACTCATCTTGCTCTAATGGCCATGAAGCTTTTAGCTTATCTTGAGCAATCATATCGATAAGCGGCTTCACGAGAGCATCGTCTGGAGAACGTTGAAATAAAGTGCCTAAAATACGGCAGACGATTGAAAATTCATTCATGAGTTTCTTCCTGTTAGCAAATTTCCTGCAATCACTTTTTCGTGATCATCATGCAGTGCAGTATACCTGAAAAAACAGAAAACCCACGCTTTGCTCAATTCTATATATGCCGCTGATAGTCGCTAATGATGATTTCTCAAATAAAAAATCAGCTAACTGAAGTATCCTCAAAATAATTCACGCTACAGTTCCCTCAACCTTAGGTGCGGGAAATCGCGTAATCGCATAAATATAGCGAACATTTCCCTAACAAGTTTTTGTTGTCACTAGGCGGCAGAAAGCACATCCCTAGGAGCATACACAAGTATGTGTCTAGGGTGTGCTGACGCAGCTAGCAACATGACGGCAAAAACTAGAACGGGAAATCAGTAGCCTTGGGCTAAATTGACAACACCTAAAGGACGTTCACCAGCTTCTATGCGTTGAATATTACTCGCAATCATATCCATGGCTTCATTAGGTAATGTAAATGCGGCAACATGTGGTGTAATTGCAATGCGCGGATGCGTCCAAAATGGATGCATATGGGGAAGCGGCTCAGTGGCAAAAACATCGAGAGATGCGCCCGCAACTTGACCTTTTTCTAGCGCAACCAACAAATCTTGCTCAATTAAGTGGGCGCCACGGGCAAGGTTGATAATATAGGCGTTTGGCTCAAGTTGGCTAAATAATTGATGATTCAAAATACCCACCGTTTCCGGTGTACTCGGCAGTAAATTGACAATCACTCGGGTTCCCGATAAAAAATCCGCTAACTGCTCTTGACCATAGTAACTCTTCACATTCGGAATCTGCTTTTCAGAGCGGCTCCACGTTCTGACTTTAAGACCAAAGCTCTCTAAGCGTTTTGCGACAGCTTGACCTAATGCCCCCGCCCCCATGACACCTACCACAAATTGGTCATGGGTATACGCAGGTAATTGTTTCCACAGACGCTGGGATTGTAATTGGCGGTATTCGTCCATACGACGGAAGTAATACAACACTTTTGCCGCTGCATATTCCTCCATTTGAATTGCCATGCCAGTATCTTCTAAGCGCATCAGCGGAACCCCTGCGGGTAATGTGCCTGGGTTATCGTGTTCTTGTTTCAAAATCGCATCCACACCCGCCCCTAACGCAAAAATACCTTTTAGGTCTTGACGACCCGCCAGACATTCATAAGGTGGAAGCCATACCATGGCATAATCTGCCTGTTGGGTATCTCCCGGCTTCCATTGACGAATATTGGCTTGAGGCAATCGAGCACGCATGCCATCAATCCACTGATTGGCATCAAAAAATGGATGGTAAAATAGAATATTCATGGCAACTCCTTATAGGTTTCTACCAGAGTGTGCGTATTGAGGTTTATTTTCAAGTCAAGACCCGCATTTTACTTCCATAAGATGAGGATTTTGTTAAGGAGTTAACGGAATCTAGATTAATCGCTTGAAGTTTAAATAAACAATTTATTATCAATTTCTAACCAGGAATAATCTTTTAAGATTAGAGAGTAATCAAATTGGTTTTTATTTAGCTAAACGATAGAAAAAATTCGGTTTTTATTTAATTGGGAGTTGACGGAAGGCGCTCTTTTCCCTATAGTAGCGCCCCGTTGCAGGACAAGTTATTTATAACAATTTCTACAACCACAATTTAGAAAAACGGTGAGGTGTCCGAGAGGCTGAAGGAGCACGCCTGGAAAGTGTGTATACGGCAACGTATCGAGGGTTCGAATCCCTCCCTCACCGCCATTTCTAATCTAGATTATTCTTCCTCGACTAATTTCTTGTTTATCTTCCCAGTTCCATCAATCTTATCAATTCCAACACCTTGGGCATGATACTCACGACTGATTTCTTCCCATAATTCTGCATTTTCAACTCCCGCAGCTTTTGGATCAAACACAGGATCGACGCCTAATTTGGTTTGTCTTTCAAAGTCACGTAATGCTCTTAATGCCGGTTTCGATAAGAAGACAATCGCAATCAAGTTCAAGTAACTCATACTGCCGAAACCGATATCACCAAGTCCCCACATGATACTGACCGATTGCACGCTTCCCATAAAGACAATCACTAAGAAAACGAATTTCAAAATCAGCTTAAGCACGGGATATTTAAGCTTACGATCAAGATAAACAATGGTGGTTTCTGCAATATAGTAGTACGCCATTAAGGTTGTGAAAGCGAACAAGAAGACTGCAATAGAGACAAATCCAGCCCCTGCCGAGGTAAATACCGTGGATACTGCCATCTGAGTCCATGCCGTTCCTGCTGCTACCCCAGGAACATGTTCCACAAGCGCAATCGCCGCACCGTCAGGGAATACGTTGTACATATTGGTGACTAAAATCATCAGCCCTGATGCCGTACATACCACGACCGTATCAATATAGATAGAAAATGCTTGGATCAACCCTTGCTTTACCGGATGGCTAACTTCTGCGGCTGCGGAGCTGAATGTTGCTTCACCCGCCCCTGCCACGTTTGAAAACACCGCACGGCGTACACCCCATGATACTGCGGTGCCCACAATACCACCGAATACTGCATCCATTCCCATCGCACTGCGGAAAATCAAGCTAAACATGCCCGGTACGCTATCCCAATGGCTGCTTAGAATAATGACCATCATGACAATGTAAGCTAATGCCATAATCGGGACGATTTTATCTGCTGCACTCGCAATACGTTTAACGCCACCGAAAATCAGCCATGCCATCAACACAGTGACTAATGCACCTGTTGCCATTGGCGGAATATTGAAGGCGGTTTGGAAGGAGTCCGCAATTGTGTTGGCTTGGATCCCAGGGACTAATACACCGTAAGATAAACAAATAACAGCCGCGACAAAAATCGCAAAAGGCTTTAATTTCAATCCTTTTTCAATATAGTACGGTGAACCGCCACGATACTGATCATCTGAGCGCTGCTTATAAATTTGCGCAAGGGTGGATTCAATAAAGGCACTGGCACCGCCTAATAAACCCATCACGACCATCCAGAAAATCGCTCCAGGTCCTCCCGCGGCAATCGCGGTTGCCACCCCAGCAATGTTACCAACCCCGACACGCCCAGATAAGGCTAAACAGAAGGCTTGAAAAGAGGAAATCCCATCTTTTGACGCTTTATTTTCCTTTAATAAACAGACCATTTTTACGATGTAACGGAACTGAACACCGCGTGTTGCTAATGTGAAGTAGAGACCGACACCCAGAGATAAGAATACGAGAGCATTACCCCAGATGTAACCAACGATGGTATTCACGATGGCTTCCATATGTACTCCTCGACGATTGTAATTGTATTTGTGTATTTGCAAGGGTCGAAACCTGAACCTCGCAAGGTTCAGGTCAATGTCATTTTACTGATTGATAAACCAGATAACTTTTGTTTGGGTGTATTGTTCAAAGGCTTCTAAGCCGTTGTCTTTCCCCCCAAAACCTGACTGACGGAAACCACCAAATGGCGTGGTGATATTACCTTCGCTAAATCCGTTGACCGACACGGTCCCCGCATTGATACGACGTGCAATATTCATCACTCGATGGACATTTTGGCTATAAAACGAAGCCGCCAACCCGTAGTGAGTGTCATTGGCTAAATTCACCGCTTCATCATCCGTCTTAAATGATGTAACGGCTAAAATGGGACCAAAAACTTCATGTCGAAAGAGAGACATTTCTGGCGTAACAGCATCAAAAATTGTCGGTTCTATGTACCACCCTGAACCGAGGTCACTGTGTATTTTTCCTCCTGTGATAAGTTTCCCTCCCTCTTTAAGGGTGGTTTCTAAAAACGATCCTACTTTTTCAAAATGTGCCTGTTCAATCATGGGACCGATTGACACAGACGCATCACGCGGATCCCCAACTTGCCATGTTGATACTGCGGCAACTAATTTTTCGAGCAGGGGCTTTTTGATATTTTCGTGCACAATTAACCGCGAGCCACAGCTACAGTTTTCACTCATATTCCAGAAAGCGGCCGCCATGATATGCGGAACAGCTGCATCTAAATCTGCGTCCTCAAAGACCACTTGTGGGCTTTTTCCACCGCATTCCAAAACAATTTCTTTTAGATTGCTTTCTGCGGAGTATTTCAAAAATAAACGCCCTACTTCTGTCGACCCTGTGAATGAGACGATATCAACATCAGGGTGACGCCCTAACGCTTCCCCCACTTTTTCGCCCAACCCGCAAACCAAACTTAATGCACCTTTCGGCACACCCGCCTCATAAGCAAGTTCAACCATACGGTAAGCACTCAATGAGGTTAATTCGGCAGGTTTCACAATCACAGAATTACCAACCGCTAACGCCGGCGCGACTTTCCAGGCAAACATTTGTGCAGGAAAGTTCCATGGCAAAACAGCGCCCACGACACCGATAGGCTCATGAACAATTAACCCCATTTCTTGACGCCCAGTTGGCGCAATTTTGCCAAACAGTTTGTCGATAGCTTCTGCATACCAATAAAACGTTTCGACTGTTGCGGGTAAATCCGTATTTAAACATTCAGTGATAGGCTTACCTGCATCGACGCAATCCAATGCCGCTAGTTCTTCGCTATGTTTTTCAATTAATTGCGCCCAACGTAACATGACCTGTTTACGTTCTTGAGGGGACAAACCGCTCCAGCAGCCCTCATCAAAGGTTTCACGAGCAATGCGAACCGCCGCGTGAACATCTTGCGCACTGCCATCCGCGATATAACCAATCGAACTATTATCGATGGGGGTATAATTTTTAAGCTTGGCACTCCCACTTTGGTGGCCCGCAATCAAGTTGCCCGCCCAGAGTTGGCTCTGTTTCGCTCGCTCAAATATTTGCTCTTTAGTGATCAACATAAACAACCCCGCTATGGCTTAATCAGTGCAAGAAATTCATGGCGTTCTTGCAGGCTAATATTGGACAGAGGTAAGCGAACAGGTCCTACATTAAAGGTTCCTTTTAAGCAGCCAGCTTTAGCTTTTTGGTTATAGTTACCTGATTCCATAGAGTAAATCGCAGGATAAATCTCTTGCATAATCTGCTTAGCTTTTGTCCAATCGCCTTGCTGCGCCGCATTAAAAATGGCAACTTGCTCTACTGGGAACACGTTGCCTGCACCGGCAATCCAACTTTTCGAACCCCAGAAGAAGAAATCCACAGGTTGGTCATCACAACCGCAAATGACCTCAAAGTTTTTAAACGGTGTTTGGAGTAAATGCAGGGCGCGACTAAAGCTACCGCTACTCTCTTTGATAGCGACAATATTGTCGATTTCCGCCAGTTTCACGACGGTATCTAACTCAATCTCAATGCCAATACGGGCTGGGAAGTTGTACATAATGATGGGTAATGAAGTTGATTTTGCGACTTTCTCATAGTGAGCATAAACCCCGTTTTGATCCGGTAAACTGTACGGTGGTGGTGATAACATCAGCCCTTCATAACCCAGTTCTTTCGCCTGTGCTGCGCGTTTAATTGCGCCCTCGGTAGATAAGTCATTAATTCCTGCAATCAGCGTCACACGCCCTTTGGCAATTTTACTGACCGTGGTTAATACGGTTTTACGTTCGTCTTCATTTAACGCGTAATATTCACCCGTGGTGCCGCAGACCACCAACCCCGTCACACCACTGGCGATCAGTTTTTCGGTTAACTCTGCTAACGCAGTGATATTTAATGAAAGATCATCATGAAATGGAGTGACTAACGGAACAAGAATGCCATGGAAATTCATTATAATTCTCCTGAATTAAAGAAAGCGCTTAATCGAAAAAGGCGAGCAATCGAGCGGTGTCGGTTGCCCGTGGATCATGTTATTGACGATATCTGCGGTAATTGCCGCTTGTGTTAGCCCTAAATGTTGATGCCCAAAGGCAAATACATACGGACCTTTTTGGTCTATGACCGGTAAGGAGTCTGAGATAGTGGGACGGAAACCCATCCACTCACTGGTATTTTGGCTATCTAATGGTGTTTTCAGCATTGGATTCGCCAGCGGTAAAAAGTGGCGGGCACGTTGCATATTGGGTGGACGCTTCAAACCTGCGTATTCAACAGTGCCTGCGAGGCGCAACCCACCGTTCATTGGCGTCATAATAAAACGGCGATCCATACTGGAAATCGGAATGGACAAACGCCCTTTTTCATTTGGTAACATCAAGTGGTAACCGCGCTCGGTTTCCAAAGGGACATTGATGCGACTCACCATTTTCACTAATGACTTTGAAAATGCGCCCCCAGCAATCACGACTTTATCCGCAATAAACGTCCCTTGAGGTGTCGTCACTCGTGCTTGATTTGCTGAGGAAGAATCAATGGCGGTCACTTCACATTCTGTCAGTACTTTCCCACCTAAATTCACAAAAGCCTGTGTTAAGCGTTCGTGCATTTGTGCGAGATCCACTACATGTCCAGTATCGGGATAGAACAATCCACCAATTTGGTTAGTCGCGAGTTCAGGTTGTTGTGTGAGCAATTGGGGTTGATCCAATAGCTGATTATGCACCCCCATATTGTTCAAATATTCCCCATGGCGACGCAGCTTTTCCAGAGTGGCATTTTTTTCTGCTACCAGCAATGAACCTTGAATTTTGACCAAATCCTCCAGCTGCCATTGCTTTGAAAATGCTTGCCAAGAGGGTAATGACGCAGCATTTAGCACAGAAAGTACACGGTGAATATGTTGAAATGGTTTATGGCGCATATTCCCTAACAATTTCAATAGCCAAGGTGCTAATGGTAGGATATAGCGCCAATCAATACGCAAAGCGCCTAAAGGATCAAGTAGCATACTGGGAATGGACTTTAACACTGACGGATCGGCAACAGGAAATACCTGCTCAGTTGCAATATGCCCCGCATTACCAAAAGAAGCACCTGAGCCAATTTGGTTTTTATCGAGCAATAAAACGTCCGTGCCGTGATGTTGTACGGATAACGCAATGCTGAGCCCAACAATGCCCCCACCGACTACAATGACGGAATATCTGTTATCCATCGTCGACCTCACTCCACCGTGATACCAAAACGGAATGGATCGTTTTCATCAATCAGTAAGGTATTTTCACCGCTGATGTAAGCATTACCACGAATCGTTGGAATGATGCCGTTAGCATCCGCAACTTGATAACTGGCTTGAAATTGGCTACCAATAACACTTGCCTGACGCCAAATTTTACCTTCCTCAAGCTTGTTGTCCGCAGCAAGGCACGCTAATTTCGCGCTGGTGCCCGTACCACATGGCGAGCGGTCATATGCCCCTCCGGGACATAACACAAAACTTTGACTATCTGCACCATCGCAATGTCCAAACAATTCAATATGGTCAATTTCTTGGTCATCTTTACCAAAAATGCCTTGATCAACGAGGGCTTGTTTGATTTTTAAACAGACCTCCGTCAGCGCCTTCGCATTCCCATACAAGATAGCAAGTGGTGAATTTTCGACGAGGAAAAACCAGTTCCCGCCCCATGCAATATCCCCAGTCACTAGCCCAACCTCAGGCACGTTAACTTGAACTGCTTTGCGATAGCGATATGCATAAACGTTTTGAATGCTCACGCTACCATCTTCATGTAATTTAGCGGTCACATCCCCCACTGGGGTTTCAATTAAATGCTCACCGTAACCAATGCGCCCTAAGTAATGTAATGATGCGACCAAACCGATGGTACCGTGACCACACATACCTAAGTAGCCTTCGTTATTAAAGAAAATCACGCCCGCCGCAGCTTTAGGGTTAACGGGTTTACACAGTAATGCACCAACTAGAATGTCATTACCTCGAGGTTCTAAAATGGTTGCGCATCGCCAATGGTCATATTCTGTGCGTAACGTTTGTAGGCGCGACGCCATGTCTGAATTCCCTAAATCAGGAAAACCATCAATCACTAAACGTGTGGGTTCCCCTGCGGTATGAGAGTCTATAACCTCAATTTTCTTATATTTACTCTGCATCAGTTCATCCTTATTAATATCATTTGTTAATAGAATGCTTGATTTATGTAAACAACTCTTGATATCTTTCGAATCAACCTATGCGTATTTCTGCACAATTTAAAAACATTTCAGATAACTATTAAAATTAGTTGAATGCATTGGAGCGCAATATGATTGATTTAAATAAACTGTTGTTGATTAGTCAGGAAAACATGCTTTTCCCCGTGGATAATATTAATAATTTGTTAAATCATCTTGGGTTGGTCATGCCTTTAATCAATACACTTCCTAATGTGACTTTCTTCGTTAAAGACCGTAATGCCAAATACTTGCTTGCCAATGACAACCTTGCTAAACGATGTAAAGTTGATCAGCGCAATGGCGTAATAGGAAAAACTGCAGAAGATATTTTTCACGCGGATTTGGGGCAGAGTTATAGCTCTCAAGATTATTTGGTGATGCAGAAAAAAATAAGTGTTATCAATAAATTGGAATTGCATCTCTATAAAGCGGGATTATTAGGCTGGTGTTTAACAACCAAGGTGCCGATTTTTGATACTAAAAATCAGGTTATCGGTGTTGCGGGAATTTCGGTGGATTTACAAGATGAAAAATCAGTCAGTACTAAATTAAATAATCAATTAGGTCGAGTTGAACAATATATTAGCCAGCATTTTGATACCGCAATTAAAATAACAACACTGGCTGAAATTTCAGGGTTGTCGTTATCTCAACTTAATCGTCAATTTAAAACAGTTTTTCATATTACACCTCAGCAATATATTCAGAAGAAGCGCCTTGAACATGCTATCGAATTATTAGAAGAAGACTATTCTATTACAGATATTTCAATTAAATGTGCTTATGCCGATCACAGTGCATTTTGTCGTAAGTTTAAAGAACTGACCAATATGACTCCCAGCCAATTTAAACGAATGCGTTCTAATATCGATAAAAAGACAGTGAATGAACAGGAGATTGCTTATTCCATCTAATCGTTGAACGATGTATGTCCCCCTCAATTCTGGGTCTTTACTCAGGCGAGCGAACTTTTTCCCTGACTTATCCTCTAATCATCAATGGTAAAATAGTTGCTGTCCTCATCGTGATAACGAGGAACTTAGGACAGCTCTTATTGTAGCTAAAACATATTGTAGCTAAAACATAATCGCGTATTGATATAGCACTAAACTGCCCCCTACTGCGGTATATTTTAAGGATGAGTGAATGACCATTTATGATCTGAAACCTAAATTTCAGAATCTGCTACGCCCCATTGTTCGTCAGCTATTTGATGCGGGGATCACGGCAAACCAAGTGACCCTTGCTGCATTAGGCTTGTCCATTATTGTAGGCTGTTTATTAGCGCTTTTTCCAACTCCCTACTTATTTATCGTGCTCCCATTCGTCTTATTTATCCGCATGGCTCTCAATGCCATTGATGGTATGCTTGCTCGCGAACACAACCAGAAAAGCCATCTCGGAGCAATGCTGAATGAACTGGGCGATGTCATTTCCGATGTCGCCTTGTACCTACCTTTCGTCCTCATTTTCCCGCAGGCTTTTTGGTGGATTTTGTTGAGCCTCTTTCTCTCTGTATTAACTGAATTTATCGGCGTCATCGCTCAAGCAATGGGCGCATCTCGCCGTTATGATGGCCCTGTCGGTAAAAGTGATCGTGCATTTGTCTTTGGTGCATTAGGATTATTTGTCTGTATTTTTCCACAACTGGTAGTTGCAAGCTGGATAAATATCCTTTTTGCCGTCCTCTCCCTGCTGTTGTTCTATACCTGCTATAACCGTATTCGCCGTGCACTGACTGAGTTAAGCGCAGTATCGGAAAATAATTAAGGAATGATAATGAACACACAAACAGACTATTCGACACAACGTCCTGTCGTCGAATCTCAATTCACCACCAGTGATCATACGAACTTGTTTTACCGTTATTGGCCTACTGAACACATCACCGATAAAGCCATTATTTTGTTTCACCGAGGTCATGAGCACTCTGGTCGTGTCTCTCATTTAGTGGATGAATTAAACCTTTCTGATTTTGCTATGTTCGCATGGGATGCTCGAGGACATGGCCGTAATGAAGGTCCGCGGGGCTATAGCCCATCACTGGGCACGTCCATTAGTGATGTTGATGAGTTTGTCCATTACGTATCCGAGCAATATCAAATCCCATTCGAAAATATTATTGTTATTGGTCAAAGTGTTGGCGCAGTATTAGTGTCTGCATGGGTACATGACTATGCCCCAAAAATTCGCGGAATGGTGCTTGCGTCTCCCGCATTTAAAGTTAAATTATATGTCCCATTTGCTCGCACCGGTTTGGGACTCATGCAAAAATTGCGTGGACTGTTCTACGTAAACTCTTATGTGAAAGCCAAGTTTTTAACCCATGATGAGCAGCGCATTCAATCATTTAACAATGACCCGCTGATCACTCGCCCTATTGCCGTCAATATTCTTCTGGAGCTCTATACCACGGCGGATCGTATCGTGGCAGATGCTGCGGCAATCACATTGCCAACCCAGTTATTTATTTCAGGTAGCGACCATGTGGTACACCATAAGCCACAACATCAATTTTATGAGCGATTAAATACGCCAATTAAAGAGAAGCATATTCTGTCAGGTTTTTATCACGACACATTAGGTGAAAAAGACCGACATATCCCTATCGAAAAAATTCGTCAGTTTATTGATAAATTATTCGCGCTTCCTTTGTATCAACATGATTACCAGTTTGAAGATACATGGAGCACCAGTGCGGATGCCTACCGTTCATTAAGCGTGCCATTACCTGAATATTGCCCAAAAAACATTGCCTATAAAATCATGAGCAAATCCATGAGTACTTTAGGTAAAGCCTCTGAAGGCGTCCGTATTGGTTACGATAAGGGCTTTGATTCTGGCTCAACACTTGATTATGTCTATCGCAATCAGGCACAGGGTTCTGGTCTATTTGGACGAATTATCGATAGGCAATACCTCAACAGTATTGGTTGGCAAGGGATCCGCCAGCGCAAAGTAAATATTGAAAATATTATTCGCCAAGCCATTCGAGAGCTATCCAATAGCGGAAAACCCGTCCGCATTATGGATATCGCCGCAGGTCAAGGGCGCTACATCTTCGATGCTATCAATGATTATGGGAAAGTGGATTCCGTTCTACTCCGTGACTATAGCCCAATTAACGTTGAACAAGGTCGCTTACACATCAAAGAACGTTACCTAGAAGATAAAATCCGTTTCGAAGAAGGTAATGCGTTCGATGCTGATGATCTTGCTGCTGTTTCTCCAGCGCCAACGTTAGGTATTGTCAGCGGTCTGTATGAGCTATTCCCAAGTAATGAACTGATCCGAGCCTCACTGGATGGGCTTTCTCGCGCCATTCCTTCCGGTGGCTTGCTTATCTATACCTGCCAACCATGGCATCCTCAGGTTGAAATGATCGCCCGAGTATTACCCAGTCACCAAGGTGGGAAAGCATGGGTCATGCGCTGCCGTAGCCAAGGCGAAATGGATGCCTTAGTCGAAGAGGCTGGGTTCGAAAAAATCACTCAATCTATCGATAACTGGGGTATTTTTAGCGTGTCCCTTGCTCGACGCCGTTAATTATTTTTCTCTTTAATTTACAGGTTATTGGTATCATCACCAGTAACCTGTATTTTTATTTATCTCATACCGATACGGCTGAAAAACAGCCAGTCAACGGTGATATGGGCACGATTCATCTAGAACAAAGCAATGAATAAATTAAGATAGGAACCCATTATATGACCCTCAACACCCAAGATACGCGCACGGCATCACGACGCCAAATTTGGATTTATGGGCTATTTTGGTTGCTCTTCTTAGCACCCTTTTTCTTTTTAACGTACGGGCAAGTCAACAACTATACCGCTACATTACCCAATGTACCCTCTTATGTTTATAGCTGGGAAAAACAGATCCCTTTTTTACCTTGGACAATTATTCCCTATTGGAGCATCGACCTATTTTACGGGATTTCACTGTTCATCTGTACCTCTCGCCGTGAGCAGTGCATCCATGGCTTACGCTTAATCGCAGCATCACTTATTGCCTGTGTTGGCTTTTTACTCTTCCCACTTAAATTTAGTTTTCCTCGCCCTGATACCCATGGCGCATTTGGCTGGATGTTCGACAGCTTAGAGCTGTTTGATTTACCGTACAACCAAGCCCCTTCATTACATATTATTTTACTGTGGTTACTGTGGTTGCGTTTCCGCTCCCATACACCAACTCAATGGCGCTGGCTGTTGCATAGCGTGTCAATTCTGATTCTTATTTCTGTCCTCACGACATGGCAACATCATTTTATTGATGTGATCACTGGGTTCGCAGTTGGTGTCATCATCAGCTATTTGTTACCTATTACTACTCGTTGGCAATGGCATTACACAGGAAGTCCTCGAAGCCTAAAAATTGCTAAAAACTATGGATTAAGTACAGTGCTGTGCTTCGCCCTCGCCTTTTTATTACAAGGCGCTCTGTGGTGGTTTTTATGGCCTGCACTCGCCTTAGCTTTTGTCACATTAGGCTATTTAGGGGCTGGAGCTTCTGTATTCCAGAAAACAGCTGAAGGTCACGTTTCTCCATCCGCTATATTAGTATTACTCCCTTATCGCCTTATTGCTTGGGGTACTTATCATTACTATGCTAAGCGCTGCCAGCAACCCAGTATCGTGAATGAAAAAATTGTTTTGGGAGGACGCCCGTTATATCCATTGCAAACGCAAGCCGTTCTCGATATGACTTGCGAGTGGTCTCGCAATATTTACAGCTATGGGAAAAATTATTGTAGCCAGCCACAAATTGATTTGTTACCTCTAAGCCCAGAGGATATTGAAAAAGCCATTAGAACCATGGACAAACTCGCACAAAGTGGAACTGTCTATGTTCACTGCAAATTGGGTTATTCTCGAAGTGCAACGGTTGTTGTGGCATGGTTAGTACACCAAAATATGGCAAAAAACATTGAAGATGCAATCGCGCAGGTTGAACGCGTTCGTCCTCAGGTCATTTTAAATTCCGCGACCATTGAACAATTACATCACTGGTATCAGCAATTTCATGTACAAAGAGAAAACCAATGAGTTCATTACTGGATAAAGACCGTGGAGATGTCATTGTCGTGCTCACGGGGAGTTGGCGCTATTTGGCGATAGTTGCCATCCTAGCATTGCTGGGGCAATTCGCATTGTTGTTCCATGGTTCGATATCACACTTGAGTCTAGCTGTGGGGGTCATGCTATTTTTTGCTAGCCAGTATTTTATTTTCCGCTTATGCCTTGATCATCATTTCTTTATCCTGATTTATCGCCAAGGAGATACACAAGCCTTCGATGATGCACTTGGGCATCTATTCCCTCAATCATCAGCGGGTCGCAGTATGGAAAGTCGATGGGCAGGTACGTGCAAATTATTTCAGCGTGCCAGTTATGCCGTTACGCTATTATGGGGATGGTTATTATTTTCGCTTATTTTTTAGTTTATTTTGGGTCATATTTAAATCAGAGGTAAATTGACTATTAATTAATTATTATCTTTTTTAACTCACTGTTTAAAATAGAAAATCGATAGTTAATAATTATTTTAAATACGTTTAATGATATTTAACGTAGAAAATAACGATTTTTTACTTTTGATACTGAAAGCGTTATGATAATTGTAGTTTCATTGATAAATAACACATTTTTTTGATTCAGTTAGGCGTATCCTCATCTCTTCATTTCGTTTATTTTTCACCCTGTTATTTTGGTAGGGTTTTAATGAGTACAAAAAATATTAATAGATTGCGCCCTTTTAGCGCATTAATAGACTCCTGTTGGAAAGAGAAATATACCGCAGCGCGTTTCATGAAGGACTTAATTGCGGGTATTACCGTTGGGATTATTGCAATTCCATTGGCGATGGCGCTCGCAATAGCCAGTGGCGTTCCCCCGCAATATGGACTTTACACCGCTGCAATTGCTGGGATTGTAATTGCCATTTCTGGTGGTTCCCGTTATAGCGTATCCGGTCCTACCGCGGCGTTTGTGGTGATCTTATACCCAGTATCTCAGCAATATGGGCTCAGTGGCTTATTAGTCGCAACATTAATGTCAGGCATTATCTTGCTGGCAATGGGTTTTGCTCGGTTTGGTAAGTTCATCGAATATATTCCCGTGTCCGTAACGCTGGGATTTACGTCTGGGATTGCTATTACGATTGCCACTATGCAAATCAAGGATTTCTTTGGTCTGCAAATGGAGCATGTTCCTGAAAACTATGTTGATAAGGTTATTGCTCTAAGCAAAGCTTTTCCAACCTTACAATATAGCGATACGTTGATTGGGCTTGCCACATTACTTGTCTTAATCTTCTGGCCTAAACTTAAGGTTCGTCTGCCTGGGCATCTACCCGCAATTATTGTTGGGACCTTAATTATGTGGATATTAACGCTGTTTGATATTCATGTGGAAACGATCGGTTCTAAATTTAGCTATTTGCTTCCTGACGGCACAGAAGGAAGTGGTATTCCGCCAATTTTACCGCAATTTATATTGCCATGGGAGTTACCAGGCAGTGCCCCCATTAGCTGGGCGATGATCACAGCACTTATGCCTGCCGCACTATCGATGGCGGTGCTAGGTGCGATTGAGTCCCTACTGTGTGCCGTAGTGCTCGATAATATGACGGGGAAAAAGCACCACTCCAATAGTGAATTGATAGGTCAAGGGCTAGGAAATATTGCCGCCCCATTCTTTGGGGGGATCACGGCAACGGCTGCAATTGCTCGTTCTGCTGCAAACGTTCGAGCCGGTGCAACCTCTCCTATCTCAGCTATCATACACTCGATTTTAGTGCTACTGACACTGCTTATTTTAGCGCCTTTATTGTCGTATTTACCGCTTGCCGCCATGTCTTCACTGCTCTTGATCGTGGCTTGGAACATGAGTGCAGCGGGTAAAGTCTTTAGCTTGATCCGCCGCGCACCTAAAGATGACATTATTGTATTGCTGTTATGTATGTCTTTAACTGTTCTATTCGATATGGTGATCGCCATTACCGTCGGTATCGTTATTGCTTCGTTGCTGTTTATGCGACGTATTGCCAATATGACACGAGTCACACAGTTGCCGGAGACTCAAGAAGATAAGAGCGTGTTAGTTGTCCGAGTGAATGGTCCACTGTTCTTTGCTGCCGCAGAACGTATTTTTGATGAACTGCGAGTAAAAAGTCATGGCTATGAAATTATTGTTATGCAGTGGGATGCGGTACCTGTCTTTGATGCGGGTGGCTTAGAAGCCTTCCAGAAATTTATTGATATCGTACGTAAAGATACTCACATTATTGTGTGTGATATCCCATTCCAACCGCTGAAAACATTAGCTCGTGCGAATGTTCGTCCTATTGATGGCGCGCTCAGTTTCCAAAACTCACTGGATAGTGCTTTAGACGAAGTTCAGCACATTCAAGAGGCTAAAAGGTCCCTTACGTCTTAAAAAGGCGAAGACTTAAATTATAACTGAAGCTAACAATAAAAATGCCGCACTTGCTAAACAAGCGCGGCATTTTCTATTCATTCTATACCTAAAACTAGTAGCAATACATTTCGTTATTCTCTTTTTTACCTAGCTCACATGCCATTGCGCGGAGTTTCGTGGCTTTTTGCTCGTCATCTCTGACAGTACCATTGTTGCCATCATTAAATTGAAATGATGCCATTCCTTCAGCAAAACCTGAGAAAGTTAACGCATCCGCTTTTGCAAACCACTCTAACGCCTTTTTTTCATTCTGTGGTACGCCATGACCATCATAATAAATGATGCCTAACCATAATGGCGCGTTGAAGTAATCTTTGTCATTTAACGCACTGACTTCCTCAAGTAGTGCAATGGCGCGCGGATAATCAACAGCGCCAGACTCCGGCGTAATTAAAGCTTCAGCTAAACTAATTTTTCCTCGAATACTTCCACCATCAACGGCTTTACTTGCATATTCGCGGGCTTTGACAAATTCTTCAGTGAACGTTCTATCACCACTCATTAACGTAATATCCGCCAATAATGAATATGCATCCGCATTACCTGATTGTGCTGATTTTTCTGCCCATAACTTAGCGTTATTTTGGTTTTGTAATACACCAACCCCCGATAAATACATGCCTGCTAATTCATACTGCGCTTTAGCATCATTATTTTGAGCCGCAATTTTAGTGTGTTCGAATACTTTCTTATTTTCAGGTGTAATATCGTATTGCGCTGAAACTTGTAGAGAAAATACCAAGCCTACCGCCCCTAAACAAAGTTGACGACTAACGTGTTTAACACTTGAGATTATCGGATACATAGGCACCTTTTTATTTTTTTAAATTTATTATGAATCAGTATTTCAAAAAATTCAGTTAAAAATCTCTGCATTACAGTGCTGACCCTTGTCCCCCATTTACGAGCAAATATTGGTATAAACTGTTCATACCTACCCAACGGTTTTCACACCATTGCGGTGCTAACAATGTTGGCTTTCTCGCACTAGCACTGATGCGATGATATAAAATATCGGTCGGAGTATGGCGGATCATCTCACCGGCAGTGGCTGTATATTCTTCTAAAGATAGCGTTTCTAAGCGTCCTGCACGCCAACTTTTTGCCATAATGCTGCCCTCAACAATGTGCAATGGATGCAGCTTTATACCATCCGTGCCACATACCAAAACCGCATCTAATGTCTGCATATTCATGGTTGCATTTTCGCTTGGCAGACCGCAAATCAAGTGCGTACATACCTTGAGTCCAAGTGCGCGAGCTTTTTGCGCTGTTGCTTGATAAGCCGCAAAGTCATGCCCACGATTTATGCGGTGTAACGTCTTATCATGAGCAGTTTGTAACCCAAGCTCTAACCAAATTTCATAACCTTGTTGACGGTACCCAGCCAGTAAAGAGAGCACAGCATCAGGTACGCAATCAGGGCGAGTACCTACACATAACCCAACCATATCAGCTTGTTGTAGCGCTTCTTCATACAATAGTTTTAATCTATGCACTTCGTCATAGGTGCTGGTATAAGCTTGGAAATACGCTAAATAGCGATTTGCGCGGGATATTCGAGAAATTTGCTGTTGAATTTGCAAACTGATGGATTGCTCAGATTGGTTTTCATCACTGAAGGATGACACATTACAAAATGTACAGCCACCCCGCCCCAACGTGCCATCACGGTTTGGGCAGCTAAAGCCACCGTGCAAGGTGACTTTGTGAATTTTTTCACCATATCGGCGCTGAAGATCAGCGCCGAACATGGAAACAACATCGTTTAATTGCATTTGGAACCGAGATTAACTGTTAGTATCCAGTGCAGGGAAGCTTTTTACCACTTCGTCGATCGCTTTAACTTGTTGCAAGAATGGCTCTAATTTATGCAATGGTAGTGCAGAAGGACCGTCGCAACGTGCATTTTCTGGATCTGGATGCGCTTCGAGGAATAGACCAGCTAAACCTACTGCCATGCCAGCTCTTGCCAATTCCGCCACTTGACCACGACGACCACCAGAAGCCGCACCAAATGGGTCTCGACATTGCAGTGAATGTGTCACGTCAAAGATGACTGGGCACCCTTTAGACGCTTGCATCATGACATTAAAGCCAAGCATATCAACCACGAGATTGTCATAACCAAAGTTTGCACCGCGGTCACACAGAATAATTTTATCGTTGCCACCTTCAATGAATTTCTCAACGATGTTACCGATTTGTCCTGGGCTGATGAACTGCGGTTTTTTGATGTTAATCACTGCATCCGTTTTTGCCATCGCAGCGACTAAATCCGTTTGGCGAGCAAGGAAAGCGGGTAATTGGATAACATCAACCACTTCAGAAACAGGTTGTGCTTGATCAGGCTCATGCACATCTGTAATGATTTTTACACCGAAAGTCTGTTTGATTTCTTGGAAGATTTTCATCCCTTCTTCCAGACCCGGACCACGATAAGAGTGAATAGATGATCGGTTAGCTTTATCAAAAGAGGCTTTAAACACATACGGAATGCCTAATTTTTGTGTCACAGTGACATAATGCTCACACACTTTCATCGCCATATCGCGAGATTCAAGTACGTTCATGCCACCAAACAGAACAAATGGCAGATCGTTTGCGACCTTAATATCACCGATACTGACTACTTTCTGTTGCATACTCTTACCCTTCATAGGAAGACAGTAAACTGTCTATACGTTAATCAATGCAGTACGACTGGAAGATTATCCAGCGAATAAATTTGGATCTTAATCATTTCGGACACTGGGTCTTCTGGGCAATGCTCAACAAAATAGTTAAGGTCGCTCAGTGCCACATGATTACAGTCTAAATGCGCGAGGATAAGTCCTCGGTCACGAATTTCATAGGGATCTTCAGGATCTAGGATTAGCAACGTCTCACAGACTTTTAATGCCATCTCCATTTTCTTCTCTTCCATCAGCGCCGCTTTCAATGTATCAAAAGTTTTGCGTACGATGACACTATGTTCAGCGACATCTAGCTCATCAAAGATAAACTCAGAGTATGGATCGACCGTCCCTTTCAACCACATTGTTAATGTATGCTGAGATAGGGTTTCACCATTGACAGGGTTAATAAACCATTGAGAACCATCGCGCTTTGTCGAAACAAATAGCAACTGAGTCGGGAAAATCGCGGCGTCAACATCCAAGTCGAGTTGCTCAGCGATAAATAAAAAAATGGAACCAAGAGAGACAGGCGTACCTTGTTTGGAGGATAAGACTTTATCCAGCCACAACATATCCGACAGGGCATAGATGCCTTCCGCAGCACCATATTTCCACTGAGAATAAAACAGAGTAATCAGCTGCTCTATTTTTGACTGATTATCCGCAGTCAAATCTATAGCATCTCGCGCTTTAGCGACAAGTTCATCTAATTGCGCTTGTACCTGCATAAAAGGAAAATTGGCACGAATGATTTGAGAAACCATCATAATGCCTTCGCTTAACGGTAACTGATTAAACTCAATATTTGCTATTGTTTTCATTACAATTCCACTACTATTGCCCACTTAACCATTCCATTGACCAAGAGAAACTCGCTCTTTACCACCATAATCGAGACAAGTCTCGACATTGGTGTACCCATTTTCATTAAATAGCTCTCGGACTGTTGAGCCTTGCTGCCAACCATGTTCAAGCAGCAGCCACCCTTGTTGTTTTAAGTATTGTTTTGATGTGGCAATAATGTGTTCTAGATCTGAAAAACCGTGGTTATCAGCAATCAACGCGGTTGATGGCTCAAAACGCACATCACCTTGGCTCAAGTGAATATCACCCTCATCAATATAAGGAGGATTACTCACAATCATATCAAATAGTTCATTTGGTAGTGAAGCAAACCAATCACTTTGCGAAAATTGAATGTTTGGAAGCGCTAAGCGTTGTTGATTTCGTTGTGCTAACGCCACAGCCTCAGGGTTAAAATCTACGCCGATAACACAACTATTCGGCAACTCTGATGCTAAAGCTAATCCAATCGCGCCAGTGCCAGTACCAAGATCCAAAATTCGGCACTCCGCGTTAGGTAATCGCACTAACGCTTGCTCAACAAGGCATTCGGTATCAGGGCGAGGGATCAGCGTCGCTGGCGACACATACAATGGTAAAGACCAAAACTCACGTTCGCCGACAATGTATGCTATTGGCTCCCCCTGTTCACGACGCATTAATAAAGCGTCAAGCTGGGTCTGTTCATCTGACGTGAGTTCCGTCTCATCAAAGGCTAGAATATAAGTACGGCTACGCCCCGTCGTGTATTGCAACAGGATCTGCGCATCACGTTTAGCGCTATCACTGGCAGACAGCCTTACGACTGCCTGCTGTAACCATTCGCTATAACGCATTAGTCCTGCTCAGATAATGCAGAAAGCTGATCAGCTTGGTATTCGTTGATGATAGGCTGGATTAATGTATCCAGTTTCCCTTCCATCACTTCATCCAAACGGTACAGTGTCAGGTTGATACGGTGATCTGTCACACGACCTTGTGGGAAATTGTATGTCCGGATACGGTCAGAACGGTCACCAGAACCTAACAAGTTACGGCGCTCAGATGCTTCCGCAGCATGACGTTTATCCATTTCTGCTTGGCGTATACGTGCACCTAACACCGACATCGCTTTCGCTTTGTTCTTGTGTTGTGAGCGCTCATCCTGACACTCAACCACAATACCCGTTGGTAAGTGGGTAATACGAATTGCTGAGTCAGTGGTGTTAACGTGCTGACCACCCGCCCCAGAAGAACGGAAAGTATCAATACGCAGATCCGCTGGGCTGATTTCTGGCAATTCAGCTTCTGGCAACTCAGGCAGAATAGCAATAGTACATGCGGACGTATGAATACGACCTTGCGACTCAGTCTCAGGAACACGTTGTACTCGGTGACCACCTGATTCAAATTTCAGACGACCATAAACACTGTCACCCGAGATTTTCGCGATCACCTCTTTATACCCACCGTGCTCACCATCGCTGGTGCTCATCAGCTCAACACGCCAGCGATTACTTTCTGCATAGCGGCTGTACATACGGAATAGATCACCCGCAAAAATCGCTGCTTCATCGCCACCCGCACCAGCGCGGATTTCCACAAAACAGTTATATTCATCATCAGGATCTTTTGGAAGTAACAGCAATTGTAATTGCTGTTCCAGCTCTTCATTGCGCTCTTTTGCTTCTTTAAGCTCTTCTTGAGCCATCTCTTTCATTTCAGGATCGTCTAACAGCATTTGGGCTGTTTCGATATCATCCTGAACGGTGCGCCACGCAGTAAAACACTTCGCGACATCCGTTAACTGAGCATATTCTTTTGATAAAGCACGAAAACGGTCTTGATCAGCAATCACACCCGCATCAGCAAGGTGCGCTTCAATTTCTTCGTAGCGTTCTTGTAATGCTTCTAGTTTTGCGACAATAGAAGGCTTCATTCGTTATATCAGACCTATGATTAAAAAGTGGTTATTGATGGTCCAGCCCTAAGCTGTCCCTAAGTAGATTTAGACGCTCAACATCCCCATTTCCCGCAGCTTGCTGCAAAGATTTAGTCGGAGCGTGGATCAGGCGGTTGGTTAACTGTTGTGATAATTGCATAATTACTTGCTCAGGGTTGGCACCTTGGGCAATGGCTGCAAGTGCTTTCTCGGTCATGCTTGCCCGAATTGCTTCCGCCTGTTCTCTATATTCGCGAATTGTAGAGACTCCGGCTTGTGAGCGCAACCAATCCATAAAATGACCGCTTTCTTGTTCAACGATAAATTCCGCTTCAACCGCCGCGGCCTTACGCTGAGCCAAATTTTGGGCAATGATGGATTCAAGATCATCAACAGTATAGAGATAAACATCTCTGAGTTTTTCTACATCCTGTTCGATATCACGAGGTACAGCGATATCAATCAATAACATAGGTTTACTGCGACGTGCTTTCATCGCACGTTCGACCATTCCTTTACCAATAATTGGCAATGGGCTGGCTGTCGAGCTGATCACGATATCTGCTTCAGCTAAACGGTTATCGATGTCCGCTAATGAAATAACTTGTGCGTTAACTTCCTTGGCGAGCAGTTGTGCACGTTCAAGGGTTCGGTTAGCTATCATCATTTTCTGCACGCCATGCTCACGTAAATGACGCGCGACTAATTCAATAGTTTCACCTGCACCGACTAACAAAATATTCAAATGTTTGAGTGATTCAAAAATCTGTCTCGCGAGTGTACAAGCAGCAAATGCGACAGAAACGGCATTCGCACCAATATCGGTTTCTGTTCGTACACGTTTTGCCACGGAAAAAGATTTTTGGAATAAGCGCTCTAATTCGCTAGACAGTGAATGGTTATCTTGCGAAAGCGCAAAGGCCTTTTTCACTTGACCGAGAATTTGAGGCTCACCGAGAACCAGTGAATCTAACCCACTCGCCACGCGCATAAGGTGACTTACTGCGCGTGCATCTTGATGCCAGTAGAGACTGGGTTGTAGGTCTTTAGCGGTGATCCCATGAAAATCACATAACCATTTTGTTAACTGTTCTTGCGCTTTTTCTTGAGATTCAAGGCTTAGATACAGTTCAGTTCGGTTACAGGTAGACAGCACAACACCGCCACGCACTTGAGGCTGTTTTAAAAGTTCCTCAAGTGCGTGGTCGATTTTTTCAGGACCAAAAGCGACTTGCTCACGCAAAGCTACCGGCGCTGTTTTATGATTAATGCCTAAGGCTAATAAGGTCATTGTGCTTACGACTTACTCACATTGCTCACATTGCTAATTTATTTATCAGCCTGATACTAGTAACCTAGCTCATTGCTGAGATTTATATGCGTATATTGTAGATGATTAACGCTTCTGTTTCTACGGGTACTCAATGGCTAACAGCCAGAAAGATGATTAACCCCAAAATATGAAGTAATTATCTGACTAGCTGCCTTAAATATCAATAAGATGCTTTAAGAATGCATTTATTACGCACAGAAAGCAAATCCATACTTTTCATCATATTATCATTGATAAGCCAATAAGATTGGCGCAATATCCCTGAAAAATATCTCATTTTAACGTTAGCATCCCATTAAAGCACTCTGGTGTTTTCGATAGCTTTAATAGGCAATGATGTCTAAAATAAATTTAATTCTCTATTGAGAAAACCAGAAAATGGTTAAAATAACGACCCTGTTTGTGGTTTCATCTGCAATGTCATTACTATTCACTCTATGTTGAGAATCGATATGCAATTTTTTTCTGCTCTGTCGTTTATTCGCCCAGCCAAAGGCTTTTTGCGATTAATTCCCCTCTCAGCCTTATTTCTTACCGCCTGCGTGACAACGTCACAAAACACCACAAAAGAAACCTCTTCATCTTCTGATGAACAGTGGCAAAAACATCAGGCTCAAGTTTCGGAATTGCGAGATTACCAAACTCGAGGCTCCTTTGTGTATATCGGCGGACAAGGAACTGGCACGGAAACCAAAACCTACGCGAAATTTTTCTGGCAACAATACACGCCTGAAAAATACCGTTTGTTGCTCACCAATCCATTAGGAACTCGCGAACTGGAACTCAGCGTTGAGCCCGATTTAACCAAGTTAATCACCAAAGACGGTCAAACGCATATGAGCGATGTACCCAGTGAGCTAATTTATCAACTAACGGGTATGGATATCCCAATTGATGAACTCACCGCGTGGTTAGTCGGCTCACCCGGTCGAGCGTCAGAATACACCCTTGATAGTAACCACCTGTTGAAATCAGTCACTTTTAAAGTCAATGGTGAAACATGGAATTTGGATTATCTCTCTTACGATACCAAAACCACACCAATGTTACCGAATCAGATGGAATTGCATCAAAAAGATAAAATCATCAAGTTAAAAATGGATAGTTGGACACTGAAAAAATGACATTAACGTGGCCATCACCGGCAAAATTGAATCTATTCTTATACATTACCGGGCAGCGTGCTAATGGCTACCATGAGCTACAAACCTTGTTTCAGTTTTTAGATTATGGTGATGAAATTACCTTCACTGCACGTTCTGATGATCACCTTAATTTACTCACTCCAATGGTGGGCGTGGATGTCGAAAAAAACTTAATTATTCGCGCTGCCAAAAGTTTACAGACCTATTGTCGTGAGTCACTAAACCATCAGGGTCCTTTGGGTGCCGATATTTGTATTAACAAAGTGTTGCCTATGGGTGGCGGTATTGGTGGTGGTTCATCCAACGCGGCCACTACGCTTATTGCATTAAATGAACACTGGCAAACCCACGTTTCTGATGATGTTTTAGCAGAATTAGGTCAACATCTGGGTGCAGATGTACCTGTTTTTGTTCGTGGTCATGCTGCCTTTGCAGAAGGGATTGGCGAAATTTTAACACCGGCAGAACCAAAAGAGCGTTGGTATTTAGTCGCTCACCCCGGAATTGAAATCTCAACCCCGATGATCTTCACAGATCCAGAATTAAATCGAAATTCTCCAAAACGCGCTTTAGCCGCATTATTACTGGCTCCGTATGCAAATGACTGCGAACCAATTGCAAGAAAACGTTTTCGTGAGGTTGAACAGCTCGTTTCTTGGCTGTTACAATATGCTCCGTCTCGCCTAACAGGAACAGGCGCTTGTGTCTTTTCTGAGTTCGAAACACAAGCGGATGCCCTGAAGGTGTTAAATAAAGCCCCATCGTGGGTGCACGGATTCGTCGCTCAAGGAGCGAATGTTTCTCCTGTGCACAAATTCCGCGCTGGGATAACCCGTGTATTGCACCAATAAGTAATGACCCATCCATCATTGCTGTTGGTCAACAATATCTCTCTGGACGCAAGCCTGAGGTTTTTCTCGTGCCCGATATGAAGCTTTTTGCTGGTAACGCTACACCGGAACTAGCACAACGTGTTGCTAACCGCCTTTACACTAATCTTGGAGACGCGGCTGTTGGTCGTTTTAGCGACGGCGAAGTCAGTGTTCAAATTAATGAAAATGTTCGCGGTGGTGATATTTTTATCATCCAGTCAACTTGTGCACCAACTAATGACAACCTGATGGAACTGGTTGTGATGGTTGATGCCCTGCGCCGTGCATCTGCTGGTCGTATTACCGCTGTTATTCCTTACTTCGGTTATGCAAGACAGGATCGTCGCGTACGTTCTGCCCGTGTACCAATCACCGCTAAAGTTGTTGCCGATTTTCTGTCTAGTGTAGGTGTTGACCGTGTTCTTACCGTTGACTTACACGCAGAGCAGATCCAGGGCTTCTTTGATGTTCCTGTAGATAACGTATTTGGTAGCCCAATCCTTCTGGAAGACATGTTGCAGAAAGACTTAGAAAACCCAATCGTTGTTTCTCCAGACATCGGCGGCGTCGTTCGCGCTAGAGCAATCGCGAAATTACTGAACGATACCGATATGGCTATCATTGATAAACGTCGCCCACGCGCAAACGTTTCTCAAGTCATGCATATCATTGGTGACGTTTCAGGTCGTGACTGTATTTTAGTTGACGATATGATTGATACTGGTGGCACACTGTGTAAAGCAGCTGAGGCGCTGAAAGAGCGTGGTGCTAAGCGTGTATTCGCTTATGCAACTCACCCAATCTTCTCCGGTAACGCTGTAGACAACATCAAAAACTCTGTGATTGATGAAGTCATTGTTTGTGACACAATTCCTCTTTCTCCTGAAATCAAGGCGCTGAACAAAGTTCGCACCCTGACCCTTTCAGGCATGCTGGCCGAAGCTATTCGCCGTATCAGCAATGAAGAGTCAATTTCTGCGATGTTCGAGCACTAATTCTAAAACGGGGTCTTAATGACCCCGTTTTAACATACTGGTTTCAGTCGTTTTTCATTAAATTATTGAGGCGAGAAATGTGCTTTATCGCACCACATTCATTGTGGTCACGATACAAAAATTTATAAGTAGCGCCCCTACTGTTGTCCATCAACCGTAGGGGCTTTATTTTTTGTATGTGATATTAAGATAATTTCTAAACAAAAAATAAGAGTGAAATTCTTAGTCAATAATTTCACTCTTATTTATATTCATCATGATATTCATCATGCTTCCGCTCACCGAGCGCATTATTTTCTGCAGTCAGCTCTCAACAGTTAATTTCACACTGTTGGGATTTGACGTTAACTTGTCATGGATAACGATGGTTATCATTACGGGAATGAAATTGGCGTTTTACTAAACAGTAACGATCTTCCACTTTTTCCCTACCACCCATTCTCGCACCCACTAACCAAACTAATGCACCAATAAAAATTCCAAACAACGAACCGTTAATGATGTCATCGGATAAGCCTAAGTCCACAATATGAGAAAACAGGTTTAAACCAATGCTCCCTCCCATGACGACCATGCCCAGTCCCATTAAACCATTTCCGATGAATGTAACCGTTTTCCGTTTCATATTTACCTCCAATATCAGTAAACTGATAAGCAAGCATTGAAGAAAAGTTCGATAAAACTTTATATTTATGTAAAGAGTATAGCTCTTTAAGTAAAATTATTTGCGATAAGCTTCACATGTATAGAAGAGTTTAAGGATATCTACTCAAAAAATGCTTTTTATCAAACTATAAACTTGCCTTATAGCTTTACCGAATAATTCAGAAGCTAATTATCACTACAAAAATCTTCTCTCTGACAATTTTGTACATCCACCCCGACACGAGGTAAACTAGTCACCAATTTCTATACATTGACAGTGAAAAAGTCCCCGTGAGTAAAATAAAATTAATTGTTGGATTAGCCAATCCGGGCGCTGAATATGCGCAAACCCGCCATAATGCTGGTGCGTGGTATGTTGATTTACTGGCACAACGCCATAACCAATCACTAAAAGAAGAGCCTAAGTTTTTTGGCTATACAGCGCGCATCAATATTGGCGGCAATGATATTCGTTTGCTAGTACCAACGACTTTTATGAATTTAAGTGGTAAATCCGTCGCCGCAGTGGCCAATTTCTATCGAATCAATCCTGATGAAATTTTAGTCGCTCATGATGAGCTCGACTTACCACCGGGCGTTGCAAAAATGAAACTGGGTGGTAGCAACGGCGGACATAACGGCTTAAAAGATATTCAAAGCAAATTTGCCAATAACCCGAACTTTTACCGCTTACGCATTGGTATTGGGCATCCAGGCGATAAAAACAAAGTTGTTGGTTTCGTGTTAGGCAAACCACCGCTGTCTGAACAGAAGCTTATTGATGATGCGATTGATGAATCTGTGCGCTGTACGGACATCCTGTTATCAGATGGAATGGATAAAGCTATCAATCGCTTACATGGTTTTAAAGCCACTGCCTAAGAGTTGATTTCATCAAACACAAGTTTTTGTGTATAATCAGCGCCAATTTTCTAAACATTAGGGGCAGCACACGCCTGCCCCTCGCTATTAAGGTGAGAAACATATGGGTTTTAAATGCGGTATCGTTGGTCTGCCTAACGTGGGTAAATCCACTCTGTTTAATGCATTGACCAAAGCCGGCATCGAAGCAGCCAACTTCCCTTTCTGTACGATTGAACCAAACACGGGTGTTGTGCCAATGCCAGACCCACGTCTTGATCAATTAGCTGAGATCGTGAAGCCTCAGCGCATTCTACCAACCACGATGGAATTCGTTGACATCGCTGGCTTAGTAAAAGGCGCATCAAAAGGTGAAGGTCTTGGTAACCAATTCCTGACTAACATCCGTGAAACCGAAGCGATTGGTCACGTTGTTCGCTGTTTCGAAAATGACAATATCATCCACGTTGCGGGTCAAGTTGACCCTGCGGCGGATATCGAAGTTATCAATACTGAATTAGCACTATCTGACTTAGACACTTGTGAGCGTGCTATTCACCGCGTACAAAAGCGCGCAAAAGGCGGCGATAAAGACGCAAAAGCGGAATTAGAAGCACTGGAAAAATGCCTGCCACACTTAGAACAAGCGGGTATGCTGCGTTCACTGGATTTAACGGCTGAAGACAAAGCCGCTATCCGTTATTTAAGCTTCTTAACGCTGAAGCCAACCATGTACATTGCCAACGTCAATGAAGATGGTTTTGAAAATAACCCTTACTTAGACAAAGTTTACGAAATCGCGAAAGCTGAAGGTTCTGTTGTTGTTCCTGTTTGTGCCGCTATCGAATCCGATATCGCCGAGCTGGACGATGAAGAGCGTGATGAATTCATGGCAGATTTAGGCATTGAAGAGCCAGGTTTGAACCGTGTGATCCGTGCGGGTTATGAGTTATTAAACCTGCAAACTTACTTCACCGCTGGGGTGAAAGAAGTGCGTGCATGGACTATCCCTGTTGGCGCAACAGCTCCACAAGCGGCAGGTAAAATCCACACTGACTTCGAAAAAGGCTTTATCCGCGCACAAACTATCGCATTTGAAGATTTCATCAAATACCGTGGTGAGCAAGGTGCAAAAGAAGCGGGTAAAATGCGCGCGGAAGGCAAAGATTACATCGTCAAAGATGGTGATGTGTTGAATTTCTTGTTTAATGTGTAAACTTACACTTTAATTTCACACCGTTTCATCTCTTAATAAAACAGCATAAAATTCATGAGATTAACTTGGTTTTATGCTGTTTATCGTCTCTCAGACGATTCATGAAAACCTACAACTGAATGAATATATAACTGAGTACCGCTTATTTATCTTCGTTGAAATCCACCATCATCGTCTTCATAGATAGCGCCAAGACGGAATTGAGCACCTACATTCTCCTGCTTACCTGATTTATGAAACCACTCAATGACCAATCGTCCGCTGTTTTAAAATCTTTGGGAGCACCGTTACCAAAGTCATAATCGGACCCGATTATAATTTGAGCACCCGCGTCACCACGACTTGCCGTTGCGAAGTTTTAATTTTTAATCCATGCAATATCAGAGTAATTCATATAGCACAAGTAGCTGATTTGAATTGTAAATACAATATACTTACTTGTAGTAATTAAACAATAATAGGCGCCAGTAATAAAAAGTTGGATATTTTATACATCAATATCCAACTCATTTTAAGAAAATAGAAAGTAAGGTATTACACTCTACCTATATCTTTTAAACGATTTCCTTCCATTAATTTTCTTTCTATTTGTTCAAGCGCCACATTTTTAGTCTCAGGCACATAATATAATGTAATGACAATAAATATAATATTAAGTATTGAATAAATCCAAAATGTATTTGTATCTCCTAACAATGATAGCAATGTTAAGAATGTCGCACTCACTAACATATTAGCCACCCAGTTCGCAGTCGTTGAACATGTTATTCCAAAATCTCTGCCTTTTAATGGCTGAATTTCAGAGCAAAGAACCCATATGATAGGACCCGCGCTAACCGCAAAACCGATGATAAATAATAATAATAACGATACACTAATATATTGTAAAAATAGAGTATGTGTTTGATAAGACAGTATATGAGCAAGTAATGCTATACTGATAGCCATAACAGAAAACCCAGCTAATAATAGTTTTTTCCTACCAAAACGGTCAACTATTGCTATAGCAAATAATGTCGCAATTACATTAACAATACCGACTAAAACGGTTCCATACATTTGCTGAGAAGTAGAAGCAAATCCAGCTAAAGAAAATATTTTAGGCGCATAATACATAATTACATTTATGCCGGTAAGTTGTTGCATAAATTGTAATGAAATACCTAAAAATACACTTCTTCGAAAATTTCTATTATCTCTAAATAAATTAAATCCCGATTGTTTCACTTTTAAGCTATTGAGAATATCACCAAGTTCTTGTTCTACTTCCTCTTTGGATTCACGCAATTTGAATAATATTTTTTTAGCTTCTTCAACTTTATTTTTGCTTGCTAACCAACGTGGACTTTCAGGTAAAAATGTAACACCAAAAAATAATAATACAGCTGGAATAGCCGTAATCCCTAACATCCAACGCCAAGCATGATCATAACTAAAACCCGTATCTGATATAAAAGCTAATAATATACCGATAGTAATCATTAGTTGGTACATAGAAATCATGCCACCCCTGATTTTCTTAGGGGCAATCTCAGATAAATAGGCAGGAGTTGTAAATGAAGATATACCAATCGCGAGGCCTAATATAACTCTAGAAAATATAAGAAAATAAGCATTTGGTGATAGTGAAGAACCTAAAGCTCCAATTATAAATAATACAGAGCTAATAATTAGACTTTTCCTTCTTCCATTACGAGATGAAAGCCACCCACTCATCAATGCACCCAATGCAGCACCTAACATCATAGAGCTAACAATAAATTCTTGTAATGTTGACGAGATTTCAAAATCTCGGCTAATAAATGGAAGCGCTCCTGAAATCACTCCGGTATCTAACCCAAAGAATAGTCCTGCAAGCGCAGCTAATAATCCAACAAAAAACACCATGACATTTATCGAATGTTTTGTTTTCATTATAAAATCATCCTGTTATTAATATATTTCATCGTTGATTTCACTAATTAAATCAATAATTACTTACAATTCGAATAAACCTTAATTTTATAAAATACAGTAAAAATATTTTCCTGTTATGTACATGTAAAATTAAAAATTCACAAAAAAATATATTTCATTGATTACCATAATTAATTGAACGCCAAGAATGATTTTTCTGCATTATTTTATTCTGAGAGTTAGGTCCTTCCGTTCCTGCCTGATAAAGGTCAGGTTCTCCATGACGCCACGATTTTATAATTGGCTCAATGACTCGCCATGCCCACTCAACCTCATCGAATCGTAAAAAGTTACTTTTCTCTCCCTTTAAAGCATCTAATATTAATTGCTCATAAGCAGATACTTCGTATTCTCCCGCATGAGTATAAGGTGCAGTGAGTTCTATATTATGTGTATTTAACTTCATCCCAGGTAACTTAGCTGTCACCTGCATATCTATTTGTAGATTAGGAAGTAATCTAAAAACCAGCCAATTATTGTCAACGCTGATATCGTCAGGCAGTGCTTCTGATGGACCTTTAAATTGAATTGCTATTTCTGCATAATTGCGAGCTAATCTCTTTCCACTACGTAAATAAAAAGGCACACCTCTCCAGCGCCAATTATCAATATCTATCCGTAATGCAGCGAAAGTTTCTGTATTACTATTGGCAGGAATCCCTATTTCATCGCGGTAAGAAATGGTGTCTTTATCATTTATTTTTCCAGCTGTATATTGTCCTCTTGCAGCCCAAGTATCTACATTTGTATCATTCACCAATCGAATTGATTTTAATATTTCAACTTTATGATCTCTAAGTATTTCACTATCCCAATGTCCTAATGGTTCAATTGCGGTCAATGTTAATAACTGCATTAAGTGATTTTGCAGCATATCCCTCATCGCACCTGCATGGTCATAGTAAACGGATCTATTTTCAACCCCCAGAGTTTCGGCATAGGTAATTTGTACTTGTTCAATATGTTCAGAACACCATATAGGCGCTAATACACGATTAGCGAAACGAAAAATCATCAGGTTGAGAGTGGCTTCTTTACCTAAAAAGTGGTCAATCCTATAGACTTGAGATTCATTCCAATAAGAATGAATTTGACTATGTAAAAACTGTGCCGAATCTAAATCAGTGCCAAATGGCTTTTCAATTAAAATACGCCGCCAATAACTTGAGGATTCTATTGATAGACCAGCTTCTCCAATTTTAACTGCGGCTTTAGCAAATAACGTAGGTGGTAGTGCTAAATAAAAAAGAGCTGAGCCATCAATTTTTTTACTTAAAGTAGCCAGATCTTTTACATCAAGTGAACCACTAATAAAGCTCAAACACTTGCTGAAACTAATCCATTTTTCATCATCAAAATCAAGAACAAACTCACTAAGCGCATCATGAACATGCTCAATAAAATCGTTATCATTCCATTGATCGCATGAGTATCCAATTATATTTAATTTAGAAATCAAACCTAACTGATGCAATCTAAATAACGAAGGCATTAAAAGTCTTTTGGTCAAATCACCGCTAGCACCTAGAATAACTAAAGATAATGGTTTCATTTTTCACCACCATTTAATGTATTTTTTTCTTGGTGACCACCAAAAGCATGACGCATTGCAGATTGTACTCTGTTTGAAAATGAATCGCTTTGCTGTGAAAAGAAACGAGAATATAATGCGGTCGTTAATACTGGTGTTGGTACACCCAAGTCAATCGCAGCAATAGATGTCCAACGCCCCTCGCCTGAGTCAGAAACTTTTCCGGTATAGTTATCTAAGTCTTCTGAGAAAAACATTTCTTGTGCAATCAAATCTAACAACCAAGAACTAATCACACTTCCTCTTCGCCAAAGCTCACTAATATCTTTTAATGGTAATTCATATTTATAATTCATCGGGGATTCAAGGGGGGCTGTTTCCGCATCCACATCTGTTTTATCTAATCCTTGGTTGGCATGTTTTAAAATACTAAACCCCTCTGCATATGCTGCCATTAATCCATATTCAATGCCATTATGGACCATTTTCACAAAATGCCCTGCGCCATTCTCTCCACAATATAAATATCCATTCTCTGCGGGTGATGGCTCATTTTCACGTCCTTGAGTCCTTTTAGCACCTGAAACTCCAGGCGCTAAAGCTTTGAATACGGGTTCAAGGAATTCATACTCGTTTTTGGATCCACCTATCATGAGACAATATCCTCGTTTCTCCCCCCAAACGCCACCGCTAACACCCACATCTAAATAATTTATACCGTCATTTTTTAATTCATTTGCTCTACGGATATCGTCAGTAAAATGAGAGTTCCCACCATCGATAATAGTGTCACCATTTTTTAAGTATGGTTTAAGTTCAGTAATAACCGTATCAACGATGCCTGCCGGAAGCATTAACCATATTTGTTTAGGTTCAGATAAACTTTCAATAAAATTATTTAAATTTGTTGTAAACTTTATTTTTTGGGGTATGTTCGCTTGAGCTTCAATATTCTTGTCATAAACTACACATGAAATACCAGAACAAGAAATACGTCTAACCATCGCAGCGCCCATTCTTCCTACACCGATAAAACCTATTTGTTTTTTCATATTCATCTTATTCATTCCACATTTTCATTCCACCAATAAATGCTTTATCATTACCACCTCTTCTAACATATTCAGGCAGATTATTAAGTCTTACTACGTTGCCGCCACCAAGAACAATATAATCTGGCATGAATACCTGATAGAAATCATCGGTAATATTTAAAACCTCATCTTCCCAATTTTTATTCCCATTTTTTTGTCGGTAAGCATCACAAGTAAAATATTCATAATTATGATCTAAATAATTAAGGTGTCCTAATTCTAGAGAGATAACTTCATTATTCACGACCAAGCTACTACCTAATCCTGTCCCCAATCCTAAAAAAAGCATTTTCCCGCCATCGTAGCTTCCTGTCGCTTGCATTGCGGCATCATTGATTATCTTAACAGGACAGTTAAATGCAGATTCCAAATCAAAGTTCACCCATCCATAACCTAGATTAGCAGGCTCTTTCATTATTCGATTTTCAATAATTGGTGATGGGAAACCAATGCTAACACCCGCGTAATGAGAAAAAGAAAGATTTTCATTTAATTCATGGATAAACTTTTGTGGTGTCATTGAAAGACCTGATTTTATTTTTATCACATTATTTAAATCAGAAGAATAAACCTTAATGAAAGTTCCACCTATATCAATAACTAAGATATTTCTTTTTTTAAAGAAATATTGAACATTCTGATTGGATGATACCATCAACAATCCCTCCATATTTCAATTTCAATTTCACATAAAAATTTCAAAATAAACATTTAAATAGACATGACCAGCCTAATAAATTTAAAATTTATTTACTAATATATTCAATAAATCCAATTTTAAATTGAGGACAATAAAAAATTAAGATTAGATCATCAAAAACATTTAATTTAATAATACAAATTTATCTATCGATTGAAAGAAGAAATACAAACCTGTTGATGAATCATTTAATATAATACACGACCACCACATCATAATAAGACTATTACAATAGTATAATGAGATTGAAAATTAATTACATTAATAGTCTCGACTTATGAAGTTAACAACTTAATATAAACATCAAAACAAAAAGTTATTTATGATATATTCCTCTATATAATGCATGTTTTTGAAAATAAAATTTTGAAGAAGTATTATTAAGAGTATGATAACAATTAATAATTTTATTAGCTTCGTAAAATTATACATATATAACGTATCTCTTCTAAAATACTAAAAAATGATTTTATTTTTCAATTTTATCATAAAAACAAAGAATTAGATCATCAAAAATCCGATTGCTTGAAGCATATCGAATAACTTCTAATTCACCTTCTCTGCTCAAGCCATCGTTAAACAATGACATCAATATTGTATGTCACTCGTTTTCTTTAATGGGTACTGGCTACGCTTGTCGTTTTCAACCTTAACAGTCTTTGTAGCGATAACGTTACCTGTGACTGCTTTAGCTATTTCAGAGACCGTCATGACTATTCTTAATATTCTGAACTTCGCTAATTTTACATTTCTCATTTCTGACTTTTTATGTTAATACCATCACAAAATAAAATATTTAAGCCATTAATAAATATAAAATACAAGTTGAACACCAAATATACAGATAATAACTCTAATGATGAGGGAGAAGTTAAACATTAACTTAGCCATGATGATGCGACATAATCCTTTGTAAATATATAACAAATTGATTACATTAAACTTTATGGGGTCGATAAAATGAAAATACCACTAATTACGTAAGCTTAAGTCAGCCACAAAACAGAATAGCAAGAGTTGGTCATCTCTTCAGTGGCCAATGGCAATAGATAACAACATGTTTTTTCATTCATGCTACGGTAATTTATTGGTATTACGGGTACTTGGTAAAATATCAGATGGGTAGACAATATGGGCAACTCATCGCCCATATTGTCTATGAGAGTATCAAATAAGCCTATTTACTTTTCTTCCAAATGACAAAATGAATAATGCCTAAGCCACCATGACCATAAATATAAATCTCAATTAAAATCGTAAGTGATTTATGAATACTCCTAGCCTCTAATGCAAGTGGAGACTGCTGTAACCATAGAATAAACCATGCAATGCCCGACAAAATAACAATTGATAAAGCACCTAGTCCTAACCCTTGAACTGTTGCGGCGAGTCCTTTAGGAGAGCTGTCTGGTAGCTTTTTAGCTAAAAGAGAATTTACATCTTCTTTGATTTGTTTAAAGTCGCCCCAGAGATAAGGATAAAAATACCTAAGGCCGCGTTGATTAAAGCACGATACAACTAAAAAGAATGTTAAGAAAAAAAGTACAAAACCGGAAACAATATGCACCCAAGTGAATAAATAAGTCACATCAAAAAAAGGAGGAACAACTGACTTTGTTCCAGTCATCCAATTACTCACTATGATTTGCAGTATCACCAAAAGTAAAATTAGCGCATGTAAAACTCTTATTTTTTTAGTTTGGTAAATCCCAAAAAAATCCCAAATTGATTTAAATATGCTCACAATGACTCTCCTTTTTTATAATTATTCGATCGGATATAGCTTTATAGCTTATAACCCATTTGTCATATAGACTGAAGCTCTAACCATAGAACACCTTATATCAAAAACCGCAGACACCCACTGGTTGATTATGACCTTCCTTTTGTGATGAACGCCCAACTATTAGGGTCACTTACATTCATGGGCTTTAATATTAATGGCTCCGGCTCGTTGCAAGCTCCCGCCCATTCTTATGAGCCACAATGTCCGCCATAATGGCTAACGCAATCTCGGGGGGTGTTTTACTGCCAATTGGGATACCGATAGGCGCATGGATCTGGTCTAGCATTTCAACCGTCAAGCCACCTGAATTTAATAACCGCTCACGACGCTTAGCGCTGGTTCGGGTTGATCCCATGGCGCCAATATAAAATGCAGAGGTATTAACCGCTTCCATCAAGGTTAAATCATCAATGCGCGGATCATGGGTCAACGACACGATGGCGGTATTGGCTGCGCTTGGATTCTCTTCTAAAAAACGAGCCGGAAATATTTTTTTAATCTCGACTTGTTCTGCAATTTGTCCCGCAAAACGCAATAACTCATCATCTCTATGCTCACAAATAATCACTTCAAAACCGAGCGTCACCGCAAAGTTCGCACAATACACTCCAACATTAGAAATCCCGGCAATAATCAGTTTTGGCGGTGCCATGATATAAAACTGAATATCATCACCGTTGCGCTCAATCTGAGTAGGATGTTGTGAGTTTGGAATCGTTGTAATCTCACTCATATTAGGTAACGTGAGTTTCTTGATAATTGCCGTATAGCCAAGTAATGCAGTTTGAATTTGTGTGAGATATTGGTAAGAACGTTCATTACAGGGTAAATACTCGATAAGAACATCTAAACTCCCTTCACACGGTAAATTCACTTTGGCTTCCACGCCCCCCTGACCATAGCGAACAACTTGGCTATTTTCTAAGTAGTGTCCTTGTTGAATACGTTGAAGAAAATCCTCCTCAATACATCCACCAGAGAGCGATCCCGTATAGCTCCCATCTCCCTTAGCGACTAACAGCGATCCTGGGCTTCGTGGTGAAGAGCCATAAGTATTTAGTACCGTACATAACCAAACTGGCTCCACCTTGATCCAGCGAATAGCTTGAGAGATAACAGAAACATCTTCACGTAGCATATTGAAATCCTATTCATTTTTATTCTTGATTTTTATGGGGAAGATAATCAAAGTCTTTAGTGACATTTTCATCGTTTATCTCTATTTCATAAACAAACTGATGTCGTAAGATTGATTTTGCACCATCATCTCCCACTAAATGAATTAAATTTTGCCGATATTTTTCTGATATACCGACGGGATGCCCCGGTATATTTTTATATACAGGGCGCACTAATGAGTAATTTTTTAATTCATCAGCAATTCGGATAAATATTTCACGGGGTATATAGGGCATATCCCCCAATTGAATTAGCCAGCCATGCCAATTAGGGGTATTTTGCACACCGACTGCAATAGACTCACCTAATCCGTAGCTGTTTAACACGGAAAATGGAATATTAAATTGTAAACAATTATTAATAACGCCATCATTATCAGCGCGAGTGACTACGTGAAGAGGCAACCCACTACTCATTGAATTTGAAAGTGTTTTTTCAAAAACCGTTTGTTTATCAAGCAAGTGGTTGAGTTTACTTCCACGTCCTCCAGTGCTTTGGAAACGCTCACTTTTTCCTGCTGCTAATATTAATATGCCTATATTCATGGTTTACATTATACATAGTTATATTTATTGTTTATATTATAAATAATATATAAGAATGATCACTACAATTATTAGTTGTGACGGTCGCCAATTCTAATCACATTTAGATGAATTATTTTTGGATATATAAAAATTTACATTACGACACTGGCAATAAAATAAAAAATAATAAATTGAAGCAATGAAAAATAAGTGTAAGGGTATATTATGAGCAATAATCATGTCGGACTATCCCGCAGACACTTTCTTAAATGTGCTGTCGTTGCTGGGATCTCTTGTTATATCGCCCCTTTGTATAGCCGAGCTTTTGATGTGCTATTCGAGGAAAAAATTCTCCAAGCCCCAGATTGGAATCCCGTCGATAAAAAAATTAAATTTCGTATCGATGGCTATGCCAAAGTCCAAGGCGAAAAAGTCTTTGCTAGAGATATTCGAGCGCGAGATATCCCACATTGGCCTAAACAACAAGGTCATGCCTTTCTTCTGCGCGTCACCGAGGCCGATAAAATTTACGAAGGTTTTAATCTCGAGCGACTCAATGATGGCTTAATGCCTGATCGAATTGTCACCGCTAGCGATTTAGAAAAAGATGGGGTCGCCTTTCCTGAATTTTATGGAGAAGATTTACTTCTACCAACGGGAAAAACCCCCGCTTATTTAGGACAAGCCGTCGCGTTACTGATTTACCATGATTTTGCCAAGTTTAGCTTTGCGAAAGAAACGCTTAAATTCCACGATGACGTCATTCAATATGGCGCGTATACCGGTCCATTACAACGTGACCCATGGGGAAGTTACCGAGGCGTTCGTATTGGCGGTGAAAATCCATTCTCCCCTGATGTCTATTCCAGCATGAAGGATATGCCGATTTCCCCGATTGGCATGAAAAAACATCTACCAATCTGGCCTGAAGGACGTGAAGGTGGGAAGCTGGATGAGGAAGGTATGTATTATGCCGATGAGCTGGCAAAACAACTGGAAAATCCCCCTGAAGACTGGCTGATTATCAAGCGTAAATACTTTTCACAGTCCATCGACACTTGTGCACTGGAACCAGATAACGCCAATGGCTGGTACGATGCTAGCACACAATCCTTTCATTTAGTGATCCCGACACAATCACCTCAAGAAGTGGCGGCATCACTCCCTGAAATGCTGGCAAAAACCAAATTCCCGATTAAGCAAATTTTCTTACACCCTTGCTTTACCGTAGGTTATGGCTCAAAAGACCACACTCCGTTCCCATATTATGGTGCAATGGCAACCCTTTATGGTGATGGAGTTCCTATTCGCTTAGCTAATGATCGCTATGAACAGTTTCAATCCACCATCAAACGCCACGCGTTCGATATGGACTATACCCTTGCCGTCAATAAGAAAACCCATAAAATTGAAGCACTTTCCGCCTCATTTATTGGGGATGGTGGTGGGCGATGTAACTTTACCCCGTCTGTCGTAATGGTTGGCGCGACAGGCGCTCAAGCAATTTACTATATCCCTCGCAGTGATTTATCAGCTGTCGGTATCGCCTCTCGTGCCGTTGATGCAGGTTCGGCCCGTGGCTATGGTACCTTACAAGCCATGGCAGCGACCGATATGCTAATGGAAGAAGCAGCCAAATTATTGAATGCCGATCCTATCGAATTTCGCCTGAAAAATATTATCCAATCAGGAATGAAAAATACCCAAGGTGCCATCCCCGGTGGTGCTATTCGAGCCGATGAAGTTCTCACCCGTTGCGCTGAACACCCGATGTGGAAAGAAAGAGCAAAACGGAAAACCGATTTTGAAGCCAAAAATGCAGGTAAACTGTTTGGTACTGGCATTTCCTGTGTGCAAAAAGACTTCGGCACAGGCGCTGAATCCTCATTTGCACGCGTTGAGCTCACCCCTGAAGGTAAAATCGCGATTTATCATAGTGGTGCAGAGATTGGTACGGGAATGTCGACATCCCAAGCGGTGGTATGTGCTAAATGGTTAGGTAAACCGGCCGAAGAAGCGCATTTCTCAGTGGTGGATTGGTCCGTGCTCCCAATGATTTCGACGGGTAATCCATTTGCCATGGCACAGGATGAGCAAGACCGTCTTGCAGCGAACCCGCTCTGGACACCAAATTACTGTTCTCCTGCAAGTGCCAGTAACTCTGCTTATTACTTTACCCACAGTACAGAAGAAGCAGCTCGATTAGTTTTCGAATATGGTCTTTGGCCTGCTGCAATGTCCATTTGGCAAGAAGGGATTGGTGGAGGACAAGCTGCGCCATTAGTCGTCCGCCGTGAAGATGCTCGCTGGGTCGCCAATGGCCTCACAGCCGATGGGCTCGAAGTCCTGAGTTTACAACGCCTCATTGATCGTACGTTTGAAATGGGCGGTCTAACAGGTGCGGTTTGCCATGTCTTTAACCGCTGGGAATGGGCTGAAGCTGATTTCGAAATCAATCATGAAACTCGCCGCCTTCCTGTGGATGGTCTTTCTCTGCGTTTTGCCAACAAAGATTATCAAGTTTGGAAACGCCAAAAAGCCTATTATCCTGATACACAGCGAAATAATGCAGGTGTGACCTATTACAGCGCAGTGGCTACCATCTCTGAACTCGCCATTGATAAAGCAACTGGTCATGTTGAATTGCTCGACCATCATACCGTTGTCGAGTGTGGTAATTTAATCGTTCCACAACTCGTTTCAGGACAAATTCAAGGTGGATTGGCGATGGGGATTGGTCATGCCCTCCATGAATATTTACCTCTCTATGAAGATGGACCGGGGAACGGAACTTGGAACTTTAACCGTTACCGTTTACCACTTGCGAGTGACGTTGCAGTTTGGAAACAAACTAGCGAGGTTCTGCCTGGGTTATCCGAAACCGATCCACCGAAAGGGGTTGCTGAAGTTGTTATGATCCCGGTCGTTTCTTCTATCGTTAATGCTATTGCTGATGCAACAGGTCACCATTTCTTAAGTTTGCCTGTTCGCCCTAAAGACATTCTAGAGGTATTATCATGAGCCTAAATTATCTGCCACTCACCATCAACATTAACGGTCAAAAATATGGACCGATGGATGTGCCTGAAGGTCTTATGATGATTGATTTTCTTCATGAGTATGTTGATCTTACCGGTTCTCGCCTTGGCTGCGGTCAAGGTATCTGCCACGCTTGTGTGGTGATTTTAGATAACCCATCAGGCACCAGTGAAGAAGTACGTACTTGCATTACAGGCGCGCACTTCTTTAACAATAAAAGTATTCGCACCGTTGAGGGTGCTGCAACGAAAGAAGAAAATGGGGAAGTTAAGTTATCCCCTGTTCAACAAGCGTTTGTCGACCACTTTAGTTTCCAATGTGGTTACTGCACCCCTGGTTTTGTGAATGCTGCAACGATTTTTGTTGAAGAATTGCAACGTAATCCTATTGCCGAAGAAGACTTAGAAGAAGCCATCAAAACCGCCCTGAATAACCACATTTGCCGCTGTACTGGCTATGTCCGTTATTATGAAGCCGTGCGTGATGTCGTCATGAGTACCCCAGGACTAATCAAGGAGGCGATAAAATGATCAAACGTATTATTTTATGGCTGATAGCGATAGCTATTGTGGTCTTGGCGGTTCTTTATTGGTATGAAAGCCGCAAACCTGATGGCCCAGTACAAAAAGTCACCGCCAGCGCGGAAGAAATTGAGCGTGGTCGCTACCTCACACTAGCAGGTGATTGTGCCGCCTGTCATACCAGTGCGAATGGTGCGCCACTAGCTGGCGGTTTTCCTCTTGATACCCCATTCGGTACCATTTATAGCAGCAACTTAACACCTTCTGCCGATTATGGTATTGGCCGTTGGACGAAAGACGAATTTCACAAAGCCCTCACAGAGGGAATTTCGCCGCCAAGTAAAAATCTTTACCCAGCGATGCCATATACCTCATATAAAGGCATCAGTCGCAGTGATTCTGATGCGATCTATAGCTATTTAATGAGCCGCCCTGCGGTCGATGTCGCACCACCTGAAAATTCACTTCCTTTCCCACTGAACCAACGGATGGCGATGATTGGTTGGAATCTATTATTTTTCAATGACACACCGTTACCGAATAGCTCACAAGGTAGCTCCCCTGAATGGGTGCGCGGAAAATATTTGGTTAATGTGTTAGAACACTGCGCTGAGTGCCATACCCCAAGGGGCGTCTTCGGTGAAATGGAGTTAGATAAGTACATGAAAGGTGGCTCACTGGGTCGTTTTACAGCCCCAGACATTACACCTGAAGCCCTTGCAGCACGTGGCTGGACAAAAGAGGATCTGCAACAATTCTTCATGACAGGACTTGCGCCGCAAGGTTCCGCTTACAGCGATATGCACCCTGTTATTTATCTCAGCTCTCAACATCTCACTCCGGAAGATAACAAAGCTATCGCCACATACCTGATGGGTGATAATCCACCAGCCACATTACCGCTCAAAATGGGTGAAGGCAATCCACAAGGAAAACAGGTTTATCTTGAAAGCTGTTCAGGGTGTCACTCTTATGATGGTGAAGGTAAGCCAAATGTTGCGGTCGCAATGAAAGGGAACTCAACGTTGCGTGATGTGGATAGCACCAATCTCATCAATGCTGTTTTAGATGGTTTGCCGGAACAAGCGTTCCCAAATAACCAAAACATGCAAAGTATGCCGGGTTTTGCTGACAAGCTTAATGACCAACAAATTGCGGATTTGGTCAACTTCCTCCGAGTTCAATGGGGTGGTCAAGCCGCAGATGTTACCCCTGAGCAAATTAAAGCGCTGCGTAAATAACGTATACTGTACTTCATAAAGGCTTACCGCGAGTATTAGGTAAGCCTTTATTTTATCGAACTCTTTCATTTTCAGCTTTATTTCACTTTACTCTTTCCTCAGCTTTATTTCTGGATTCAAAAACCAATGAATGATCCGGTTTTTGGCAAGAAATAATGCTAACGCAATCGTAAAAAGAGCCAATAAAATTAAGAGCGGCAGACTAGCGTCAATCTCGAGTGAGCCTAAACCCGCCAATAACACAAAACAGATGATCGGGTGAATCAAATAAACCCCTAATGCATTATTCGCTATTTTCACAAAACGTTCAGTCGATAATGAAAGGCAAATAATCGCTATCGAGATCAACACCCCTATTAGAAAGGCAAAAACATACAGACAAAAATGATGAATGAATAGATGACTACCGAAGACGTTTATTAATCCTGATTCGATTTCCACTTGAAAATAAAGATAAATCGTCACCAGCATAATCACGCTTGATACGATAGAAAATGCATGTTGCCTCAACCAAAGGACTTTTTTATCATCACAAAAGTAAGCCATAACAAAGAATGGAAAATACCAAATTATAGATGAAAAACCTGTTATATCAGATAAATAGATTTTCGAAACATATGCAATACCAAGAGACAGCAGCAAAATAAGAAACACGCCCCTCGCCTTGTTCTTGATAAAGGGAGGCAGTAATAGAAAAATGGCTTGCCATATTGGGACGGCTAAAAAGAACCAAACACCGTTTTGAGGAAACAGCAAATACTCTTCGACGCTTAATCTATTCGTGAAATAAAGTGGGATCGCATCTATCGATTGGAAAGTCACATAGATAATCAACGGTGGGATTAAATGTGCACGCCAATCCTGCCATGAAATTCCTCTGCTTGTATATGCCGCAATAAAAACAAACATAGGAATTAACACTAAATCAAATAAGTTGATTAATATTGAATAATCAGATTTCACACTTGGTACAATATTTAAATAAAAATTAAAAACAATCAAAGAACTCAATATTAATTTTAATGTTTGCCAATTAGGTAAATGCTGATTTTTTACCTGTATGGTCAGAGCGTTATCACTCATGTTTTTCCCTGTATTGCCCTTATTTGATTAACATCCGCGCGCGTTTAAAATCGTCCCCCTAATTTAACAAACACCATCGTAATAATCTAACCCTAGCCGAAAATCTGAAAAAATTTTCGCCATTGACTTTCGCACTCGTACATTTGATCTAGTATTGATAGCAAACCCTACTTAACCAATATAGGCATTTTCAATGCACCCTACTGTCAAAAACGCCGAAGATATGCCTTTAGCCTTTGAATCTGCGTGGAATAATCACGATATGAATGTCTTTGGTCAGCTATTTCACCCTGAGGCTACCTTTGTGAACCGATTTGGACACTATGTAAAAGGTATCAACGAAATCATCGAGTTGCATATTCCCCTTCACAAAACTATCTATTCTGATTCCATCATGAAAAATGAGCTTATCGATATTATCCCATTAGATGAAAGTCATATAATCACCCATTTTTGGAGCCGTCTAGCTGCAGGTGAGGCACACCCTATCGGACCACATAAAATTGATACCTTAATTATGGCGGTATTAGCTAAGCAAGATGAAACATGGCAAATCCGCGCTTTGGAAAACGTGACCTTGGTAAATCCCAGAACAGGACATATCAAACTAAGAGATGTGGAATAGTCTGCTTTTTCACCCTTAATACATTTAGCTTAATTTTAAATGCTAAAATGACCATTGAGCATATGAATAAGATGCCGATAACATAACACATTGATGACTCTTTAATTGGTAGGGACCCCATGAAACTTCGCCGTACATTTATAGCTATAGTATTACCGATATTAATGTCTGCCCCCGTATTGGCAGATTCACATACAGTGACTGTATTTCAATGCGTTAACAAGAATGACCGTCAAGTCAAAGTGACATTGATTAATGGTCAGTATCAGTATCAATTTGGAAAATTAAATCAGCAACCGGACATTGAAATTACCCGAAGTCCTAAACAGCTTACGCAGGGCTTTTTCCAAACCCGTTATGCAGATACTGATACTGGATATGCGGCTTCTCAAGAAATTGATTTTAAAAATGGGACTTATACCTATACCATTTTTACAAACCATTCAGGCTCTAAAATAGAATCAGGTGTTGAGGTGTATAACAAAGATAAAAGACTGACAAAGGTTGTTTGTGTGCCAAATACTGTTGTTGATAATATTTATGAGCACCTTTCAGAGATCCCTGAACGTCCTGAATAATCTTTTTGCAAGATAATGATTCCGTTAAGGGCATTCAGCACTGATCAGCAAACTGCTCAGTAATATTTATCGATATTATTGAGCAGTGTAAGAAGACAAATACGTTAAACTGTTCAGTCTATAATGGCAATGCATAGGTCACTTTGACCGTTTCCATTGGTACTTCGGTTTTTATACTCTGTACACTGCGAATTTGTGTCAGATAATCAGCATGGAAACGACGATAAGATGCCATATCCTCCGTCACAATACGGATTAACGCATCACATTCACCCGCCATGAGATGGCACTCCACCACCTCAGGCATCCCCTGAATATCCTCAACAAATTGATTGATTGTTTGTGCATCTTGCGTTTTGAACCAAATCCTCGCGAACAGTGATAATCCCGCACCAATTTTTGTGCCATCCAACACCGCAACATAGTGCTTAATCACGCCTGCGTCTTCAAGCAATTTAACGCGCCTTAAGCACGGGGATGGGGATAACCCAACTTCTTTCGCTAATTCAACATTTTGGATTTTTCCATCTCGTTGAAGTACCTGCAAAATATGCTTATCAATTGCATCTAACTTGATAGGCGATGAACTGCTGTGTTCCAGCTCATGCTTTTCAGATTGATGTGCGCCTGTACTCTTTGGCATGCGAACCTCTTTTGTTTTTATTTTTTGATATTAAATGTCAAATAAACATCCATGACAAGCAACAAAACAACCAAATTTCAAAGGAAAATAGCTATAATAACCAAACATTTTTCTCTTCATAAGAAAACAATAATAAATAGAGGTGTTTGGATGGAGCTACAAACGTTATTGCTGTTTAGTGCAACCGTAATCCCTCTGGTTTGCACACCGGGACCCGATATTTTATTTATCTCATCACAAGGATTATCTGACGGCATTTCTGCTGCGTGGAAAGCCAATTTGGGCATTATCCTAGGTTATGTTGCTCACGCTATTTTAGCGGCACTTGGGCTCGCCGCTATTGTTGCCGCATCCCCGTTCATTTTCCACACAATCAAATGGGTGGGCGTTGCGTATGTTGCTTATTTGGCCGTCCGTATGCTGCTATCCGCCCTAAAATCGAAAGCGCTCCAGCTTAACACAGTTTCCACAAAAGCAGTGATTGGCAAAGCCTTTCTTACAAGTTTTCTTAACCCTAAAGGGTTACTGGTGTACTTCGCGATTTTACCTAATTTTATCCATGTTTCTGAAAGCGTTGCAATACAATCTTTAATCTTATCAGCGACTTTTATCACATCGTGCATCATTATCTACGGTACAATTGGTATGGTATTCGCCTCCATGCATAGCAAGCACCAATACAATGACAAAAAGCGCCGGATTACAGAAGGTGTGTCAGGTGGCATGCTCACATTCGCCGCCATCGGACTTGCCAACAGTTAACTATGTCACATTTAGGGGCGGGTTCCCTTCCGTCCCCCATCTGCATCGCGGGTTATTTATGCCCCGTTAATCGATAACACAAACGCCCAAGAACCTTCATCGCCTGCTCTAATCGGTCATTCCATGTAAATGATGCATTTAATCGAAAAGCATGGTTAAACTGATCGCTGGTTGAAAACATACTCCCCGGCGCAATACTAATTCCTTCTTTCAGTGCTAACTGATAGAGCTGTAGAGCATTAAATGGTGGCTCAAACTCAAGCCACAGGAAATACCCGCCCTTTGGTGTATTCACCTTCACTGTCGGTGGCATGTATTTGGCAATTGCGCTCAACATCAAATGTTGGCGCTGCTCCATTGTTTGGCGTAATTTTCGCAAGTGGCTATCATATCCCCCTTGGGATAAATATTCGGCTATCGCTAGCTGTGTTGGCACACTCGCAGAGACTGTACTCATCATTTGTAGATGCTGAATTTTGGTCGCATGATGACCCGCAGCTACCCAGCCTACACGGTATCCCGGCGCTAAACATTTCGAAAATGATGAACAGTGAAAAAAGTTACCCTGTGAATCTAATGACTTAGCGGGAATAGGCTGCTGATTACCAAAATAAAGCTCGCCATAGACATCATCTTCGATCAACACAATTTTGTGGTTATTCAAGATATCGACCAGCCGTTTTTTATTGGCGGGAGGCATCGTTCCCCCTAACGGATTTTGGTAGTGGGTCATTAACCAACACGCTTTGATCGGATACTTATCGGCGATATTTTCCAAGGCATCGAGATCGATTCCAAATAACGGATCCGTTTTTATCGCAATCGCTTTGAGCTTTAAACGCTCAATAGCCTGCAATGAGCCATAAAATGCAGGTGACTCAATGACCACCCAATCACCCGGTTGGGTGACTGCTTGTAAACTAAGCACCAAGGATTCCATCGCTCCAGCGGTGATCACAATTTCATCGGGAGCCACGTGGATCCCTTGAGTTGCGTAACGCTGGGCAATATTTCGACGTAACTGTTCGTTACCCGGCGGTAAGTTCGTCGTCGTATTCGTTTTCGATAAACGTCGCGCCACTGACGCGAGAGATTTGGCTAATTTGGGGTCATCCAGTAAGGCGGGCTCAGGGAAAGCGGAACCAAAAGGGATAATATCGGGGTCTTTGCAAGCTTGTAAAACACCAAAAATCGATGCGTTTATCTCCACATTTTCGTTTAAATGGAGTCCTTTTCCCCCTTTTGCAGCCGCAAAGGCGTTATTACGATTTGCCACATAATAACCTGACTGCGGGCGCGCTGAGACCCACCCCTGACTCTCAAGTAACTGATAGGCTTGAACTACCGTCATTAAGCTTAGACCTGACTGCTTAACACTTTCCCTAAGTGAAGGCAGCCTGTCTCCAACCTGCCAAATATTATCTTCAATCTGTTGACGAATTTGTGCTGCTAGCTGTTCATATCTCGTCATTACCGCCTCACTGTTATAGGTGATTTGCCAAAAATTGTTACTATTATAGTTTATCGTCTCATGTTCTACTTATCCACACATTCACCTGACTTTTTTTAACTATAACCACAAAACATTTTTAGTTGGATTTATGAGTGTTAACAATCCAGCGAAATCAATTACTTATTGCTAAGGAACAGCCAAAAATTACTTCGCAATGGCTGAAAATGTGGCGTGTCGTAATCAATTCCATTCAGGGGTCAATATGTTTGGACTAACTGCGCTGGAACTTGCCCGTATACAATTCGCGTTTACGGTGTCGTTCCATATTATCTTTCCCGCCATCACCATCGGGCTTGCCAGTTTTTTGGCTGTACTCGAGGGTTTATGGCTAAAAACCCGCGATACTGACTATATAAAACTGTTTCATTTTTGGTCGAAGGTTTTTGCGGTCAATTTCGGTATGGGCGTTGTTTCTGGATTGGTGATGGCATACCAATTTGGGACTAACTGGAGCTTTTTTTCAGACTTTGCAGGTGGGATCACGGGTCCCCTCTTAACCTATGAAGTTCTGACTGCCTTCTTTTTAGAAGCGGGATTCCTGGGTGTAATGTTGTTTGGTATGAACCGTGTTGGTGAAAAGCTGCACTATTTTGCAACTTGTATGGTTGCACTGGGCACCATCATTTCGACCTTCTGGATCCTCGCCTCCAATAGCTTTATGCAAACACCACAGGGATTTGAAATTATCGATGGGCGGATTGTTCCTGTCGATTGGCTGGCGGTAATATTCAACCCTTCATTCCCCTATCGATTACTGCATATGACCACCGCTGCATTCTTAGCGGCAGCATTTTTCATTGGCGCATCCGGCGCATGGCATTTACTCAAGGGCAATAACTCCTCCGCGATGAAGAAAATGTTCTCCATGTCCTTGTGGTTGATTCTGATTTTAGCACCGATCCAAGCCTTGATTGGGGATGCTCATGGATTGAATACCTTAAAATATCAGCCAGTGAAAGTTGCAGCAATGGAAGGCCACTGGGAAAACAAACCGGGTGAGGCAACACCGCTCATCTTATTTGGTATTCCTAATATGGAAAAAGAAAAAACCGAATATGCCATTGAAATTCCGTATATGGCGAGTCTTATTTTAACGCACAGTACGACCAAACAAGTTCCTGCGCTAAAAGAATTTCCACCGGAAGATCGCCCGAATGTGTTTATGGTGTTCTGGTCATTCCGAGTGATGGTGGGACTCGGTCTATTGATGATTGCTGCCGGTGTTTGGGGATTATGGCTACGTTCACGTAAAAAACTGTATGAATCCAAAATGTTTCTACGTTTTATGTTTGTCATGGCGCCGTCTGGTTTAATCGCTATTTTAGCGGGTTGGTTTACCACTGAAATCGGGCGTCAACCTTGGGTCGTTTACGGGTTACAACGCACAGCGGATGCCGTGAGTGCTCATGGAGAAATGCACATGAGTATTAGCTTGCTCGCCTTCTTTGTGGTGTATGGCAGCGTATTTGGCATTGGCTACATGTACATGATGAAATTAATTCGTAAAGGTATTTCCGAGGAGGCAACTCATGGGCATTGATTTACCACTGATTTGGTTTGTCATCATTGTCTTTAGCATGTTGATGTATATCGTGATGGATGGCTTTGATTTAGGAATTGGAATTCTGTACCCCGCTCTGAAAGAGAGCCAAGACCGCGATTTAATGATGAACAGTGTTGCCCCAGTTTGGGATGGTAATGAAACATGGTTAGTCCTCGGTGGTGCAGCGTTATTTGGTGCATTTCCTCTCGCTTATGCCATTGTTTTAGACGCCTTGTCTATTCCACTGACCTTTATGTTATTTGCGTTGATTTTCCGTGGCGTCGCCTTTGAGTTTCGCTTTCGTGCAGATGAATCCCATCGTCGGCGTTGGGATCATGCCTTTATTTGGGGCTCAATTCTCACCACATTCTCACAAGGGGTTGTCATTGGTGCTTTCATTCAAGGTTTCCATGTTGAAAATCGCGTCTATATGGGAGGATATTTTGATTGGTTCGCACCATTCCCACTGTTCTGCGGCTTCGGTTTAGTGATTGCCTACGCCCTACTGGCATGCGGCTGGTTAATCATGAAAACTGAAGGACACCTGCGCAAAACTATGTACCGCGTGCTACCCGTATTAACACTCGCCATGTTAACGGTTGTAGGGGTGCTCAGTGTATGGACACCGATGTTAAATGACGCTATCTATGAACGCTGGTTTAGCTTACCTAACCTGTTTTTCTTTTTACCCGTTCCATTATTAGTGCTCGGCTGTGTGTGGCTAATTTTAAAAAGCGCCAAGCGCCAACGCTATGATAGTGTGCCTTTTTTAGCCGCATTAATGCTGATTTTCTTAGGGTTTACGGGTTTAGGCATCAGTATTTGGCCAAGCCTGATCCCACCAGCAATTACATTCCGTGATGCAGCAGGTCCATCAGAAAGCCTCGGCTTTATGCTGGTTGGTGCCCTATTCATCATCCCTGTCATTTTGGTTTACACCTATTGGAGTTACTATGTCTTCAGAGGAAAAATTACCCCAGATCAAGGCTATCACTGATACTTCAGTTAATTCTCCTTGGTGGAAAAAGCTCGGTTGGATGGCAGCAATTTGGTTAGGAAGTGTATTGGCGCTCTTTGCATTTTCATCCTTATTTAGATTGTTAATGACCGCCGCGGGAATGAAAGTGAAATAAACACCGATGCCGCAGTATTCAATGCTGCGGCATATTCATTTTTACATTCAAGAATTCTGTATCTTTGATTAGTCTTCTAATAAACATTCATGATATGATAATGATAATAATTAACATATAATAATATTATCATTAAGAAAGGAGACGGTTCGTGGCTAGTGAACAAACTGTTGAAAAAAATATCTACCGTCCTGCCCCCCCACAGCTCATTCAAGTAAAATCTATCGTCGATATTAGCCCGTCTATTCGTAGCATTACGTTTACGGGTGAAAAGCTAGCAAATTACCCGACAAAGTGTGAAGGTGGTCATATCAAGATCTTTATTGCCCCTGACCACCAAAGCCAACCTGCGCTTCCCGTTTTAACCGAAAAAGGACGCAGTTGGCCCGAAGATAAGCCGCGCCCTTTTGTACGGACTTATACCGTTCGCGCGATCCGTCCCGAACTCAACGAAATTGACATTGAATTCGCTATGCATGAAGGCGTAACAGGACCTGCGTATCTGTTCGCCCGTGATGCAAAACCGGGTTATTGGTTGGGGATCACCAACCCTGGTGGTCCAGATCCACTTTTACCTATCCGTGCTCACTACTTTATGGCTGGGGATTCAAGTTCTTTACCTGCAATTACTGCATTACTGGAAAAAATGCCTGCAACAGCAACAGGTCGCGTCGTTTTGCGTCTCGACCACCAAGACGATATTCGAGAGTTAACCAAGCCGGCTGGCATAGAGATTGATTGGATTTGTGGCGATGTCAGTCAAACCACTGACCTGATTAATACATTTAAGTCGTGGGATATTCCAACAGAGAATACAGGGTTCTGGATTGCAGGCGAAGACCAAATTATTCGTGAATTACGCCGTTTTGTTCGCCGTGAAAAAGGAGTTAATCGCGATGATATCTACGCAATCCCTTACTGGCGATATGGCTATGATGAAGAAGGTTATCATCATGAACGCCATGCAGTTATGGATAATCCTGACGATTAAACATAAAACTGCCCCGAAAAACGGGGCAGTTCCACACATAAATATTTTTAGTTAATCATTATAAGCTAGCAAAGCTTTATGACACAGTTGCGATCTCACGCAATCATCAATCGTAAAGTTCACCATTGACACCATTTCATCACTACTAAAACGCTGCAATGCATCACCTAACCCCGACTGTACCCCACTTGGTAGGTCGCACTGAGTAACGTCACCATTAACAATGACCGTCACATTTTCACCCAAACGTGTTAAAAACATCTTCATTTGAGTGACAGTGACGTTTTGTGCTTCATCGAGGATGACAATGGCATTTTCAAATGTGCGACCTCGCATGTAAGCGAATGGTGCAATTTCAACTTTCGCAATTTCAGGTCGTAAACAATACTGTAAGAACGAAGCGCCTAATCGCTTCATGAGAACGTCATAAACAGGTCGGAAATATGGCGCAAATTTTTCAGACATATCCCCCGGTAAGAAACCAAGATCTTCCTCCGCTTGTAGCACAGGTCTAGTCACAATAATTTTACTGATTTCCTTATTAATCAAGGCATCCGCTGCTAACGCCGTACTGATGTAAGTTTTACCGCATCCCGCCTCACCGTTAGCGAAAATTAACTGTTTATGTCTGATCGAACTAATATAGAGCTTCTGGGCTTCATTACGTGGTGTTATCGGAGTTTCATCGCGGCGTTCTTTCGCCATACCTATCGGCTCAATGCCTGTAAATTCGGCAAAGGAGGTGACGTTATTCATATCATACCTCCCTGAACGGTCTTTGCGTGATGTACGTTTCATTTCACGACGTGCTTTTGTTGCAGCTTTCTGTCTACTCATAGTATTAACCCTTCCAGGTATCGATGATGTCAATTTCAGATGACGAACTATTCAAAACAGAGAGGAGCTCCCTTCAAGCTCTTGTGTCACATAGGTTGATAATTCAGATATAAAAAAACCGGTTAGCAATCTCATCATGTCAGTTTCATGATGGAGTGGTAACCGGTTCCGCGTACTCATTAACAAACACCTAGTTCTCATTAGTCTCTCCTATACAGGCGATACTCGTAAACTAAATAATCTGTATGACAATATTATGACAATATAAAAAATAATTCGAACGGGAGAGCAAATATTATATTGACCTGAATATCATCAACCTACACAGTTTCCTTACATTAAATATAGCGCGAGTTTTTTTAAATTTGCAACATTAAGTTAACAGAAAATGTGTAAATTCACCTATCCATAAGATAAAATGTGAGAAATATCATATAAAAGCTGTAATAACACCGCGCCATATATTGCATTATTACAGCCAGACTTTGATTAACGCGGTTTGCAATTACCGGCTAATTGATAACCTTTTGCTTGAGCGTCGGCTTCACTTGTAAACAACTCAGCATTTTTATCTGATAAGGTTTTAAATCCAGAACAGTGCGATAAATGGTATTTTTTTGAATTACGATTACCTTTTACCTGCGTCTCACCTTCCTGGTTTGGGATAGACTGAGGGACTATTTCACTGGGCTTATCACTCATTTTTAAGCCATCGCCGCTATTTTTATGCCCTAAACTCCATGTTCTTGCGCCCGTCACAAATGGGTTATGGTGCCCCATCGACTTAGCAATGCGCTGGTCACGTTTTTGTTCCCACTCATCTACTGGATACTGTTTATCCCACGCCATAAATAACTGCTGCTGTTGGCGTGACATGGATAAATTATAGCGGTCATGCATATAGAAGTAGACCCGAGCAACCTGTCCTTTCACCTCGTCGCGCGGCTCAAATATTTTCTGTTTAAAATCAATACGACTACGACATGCACCGTAAGAATAAGGCGCATTAGCAGGTAATTGACCATAGCTCCAATTACTGCGGTCACCGTTCACTTCCCCAATTGAAGGCGCAAGGTTATGCATATCTGCTTCCATTCGAGAAAACACAGGGTCAGTTGAGACGCAATTTTTACGACCGCCATTCTGCCAGCACTGTCTTTGATGACCAAACACCCAAGCAGGAACGATATGTTCCCATTCAATACGCTCTGCACGGCTCTGTTGTTTGCGCACTTGGTAGCCGCAGGAGGATAAATCAACTTGCCCACCACTTTTACCTGTCCACTCCCACTCACAACCACAATATAGCGTTCCTTGTCCTTGGTGATTTTGATCACCATAAACGAGGTTTTTACTGGATGTTTTCGCTTCAGTGAAATTGCTCGGTGCAGCATAAACGGAAGAGATAAATAACGAGGAAAAACATACTAACGCAATAATCATGCGCGAAAAATAAAAAATCTGTTTCAAAATAACACCATTGATAGGAAAAAAAGCAATTTATTAAATACAACACGCAAGTTATTCATGCAAAAATCGCCGAATACACTATGTATACTCGCTAGTTGAATGAAATATAAGTCTTTTTGATATCAATTGGTACTCAATTTTATTACATCAAAAACAATATCGGAATTTGCGCAATAATATACAAAGAATAGATAACAAACTTTATTAACAAAAAGCGTTAATCACTATCAATTAACGCTTTTGCTATTGCGTGGTTTATTACTTAATGGGTTCTAGCAATAAAACATCATTGAGTATCAAACACTTGGCTTTTTACGGTACAACCATAATCCAGGTAATGAAATCCCTATGGAGAGCGCCCCAACAATAAAGGATGCTCTTAAAAAGTAAGTCACGAGGGTTTCCATTAATTCAGGTGTATAACCATACTGAGAAATTTTTACCACTGAAATCATCGCAATATAGGCACTGATCCCCGGAAACATAGGAATAACGGCCGCCACAGTAAAGACTTTGGGATGAGCAAGCCACCAACGCGACCATTGGATCCCAATCATGCCAATAAGAATTGCGGCAAGAAAACTCGCCCACTCAATTTGTAAGCCAAAAGACATCAGAATCATACGTGAGCCATAGCCAATCGCGCCTAATAATCCACAGAATTTCAATGCTCTTGCAGGAACATTAAACACCATGGCAAAACCAACGGCTGGGATCGCCGCTAAGACCATTTTTTCAATCAGCTCGACAATAAACATTATGCCCACTCCCTCAAATTCCAGATAATCATTGCCAGCACGACGCCAATGCAAGTAGCCAAAGTGAGCAAGCTTGCCATCATCCAACGGGCAATACCGGTATTAACATGTCCTTTAAACATGTCTGCGACCGCATTAATCAATGGAAATCCGGGGACTAATAACAGAACACTTGCCGCCATCGCGATTGTTTCAGTGACATTCAAATACGGTACTTTGAGTAATAAGCCAGAAACCGATGTGGCAACAAAAGCTGTAATACAGAAATTAATCAATGGGTTAATCTGATGAGAAGTCAATATTTGCCGGATATACATCGCGCAACCACTTGCCATAAACGTGATTACTGCGCTTTCCCAACCACCGCCATTAAGAGAACTAAAACACGCACAAGAAAGCGCAACCATCACCACCATTAACCAACGGGGATAGCGTAATGGTTTGATTCCCGCTAATTTCTTTTGCAGCTGTTTGCAGTCAAGCAAGTGATGTTCAACAAGGATCACCGCATGCTGAACTTCCGTCACAACATGCATGTTAATGCCACGGTCAATAATTCGCCGAGTCGAGGTTAGGCAACGCCCATCAATGATTGTTGTTAATACTATCGAGTTAGATGAAATAGCACTGTCCACCTGAGTTGCCCCCAAGGCAATCCCCAGACGAGTTGTCAGCTGTTCCACCAGCATACTTTCCGCGCCATGTTGCAATAGCAACAAACCGCATTCAATACACAGCTTTGTAATTTCCCGCTGTCCATCAAGAATGCGTTCCTCTCCCTGCGCCTTTTCATCAACCATGCAACCCTTCATTCTCTCCCCCAAGGATTTGACAAAAATTCAGATATTGATTTAAACATGATAATATTCATATACATCATAGAGGAAAATAACAAACTGAATTATGACCTCTTTCAGATAATTTAGTCCAATGCCGCCATTTTGTTAGGAAATTGATTTCATGAACCAAACTCGCTCGGCCAAAACCCCGAAAGGACAGCGTCGTCATCAAGCACTTATTACAGCAGCGGCGGATATTTTTCTACAATATGGTTTTGAAGGCACCACATTAGATATGATCATCGAGCGAGCGGGAGGCTCTCGTTCAACGCTATATAAAAATTTTGGAGATAAAGAAGGCTTATTTGCGGCAGTTGTTGCGCATATGATCGACGATATATTTACTGAACCAGACCATAAAGAGCCACCTTTAGACAATATTGAAGCCGTATTATCATTTTATGGTTCGCGTTTTTTAGTCAATGTGATTAAACCTCAATCTATCGGGCTATACCGCCTAATACTGGGAGAATACAACCGCTTCCCTGATATTAGCCAACTTTTTTTCGAACAAGGTCCCGTACAAAGCTATCAGCGCCTTGCCGAAAAGCTTGCACAAATTCCGACTGTAAAAGTAGATCAAGCCGTATTACTAAGCATTTCATCTCGTTATTTAGAAATGCTAAAAGCGGATGTATTTATCAAAACCTTCTGTGTTGAAAACTTTAAGCCTAGCGACGAGTTTATTAACCAACAGATAGGTCTTTCTGTTGATATCATCGCTAGCTATATTCGTAAAATCAGCGCGTAGAATCAGTACCAATAGATCAGTGCGCCTTTAAAATTTCACTCGCACGTTGCTGCGCGGCTTGAGAATTGTCGACGAGAAAAATATCGGGTCCATATAATGATGAAACCACAGGGGCAGTACGTTCCATTTCCTCTCTATCTCGACCGTCTGGTTGTAGCGTAATCACCATTGCTCGACAATATTTAGCCATCAGTTCCCTTTCTGTTTTCAGCCAACGACGTATAAATTTCATACATTCCATATCTTCAGTTGTCGGCTTTCCTTTAGGCTCCATCGGCGGATAAATTAAAACAAATGATGTTTTTTTCTCTAATAATTGCTCAAGTTCCGATAGCCATGATTGTGTTTCTACCATCGTTGATGGAAATCGATTCATCGAACAACAAGGCCAATCTTGGGTGTTAATTATTACATTATTGCTCATTATCATTCCTCTCTCTATGTATGTGCCATCAATAAAGTGTACTGAAATGTACATTTTACTCACACAACCAGTCAAGAATGATTCTCATTTGTAATTTGCAGTTTATACTATTTACCTACTTTCAAAATTTGCAGCATTTAATTTGATAAAAATTAAAACTCTCTGAAATATTCAGCGTTCGCTGATGTCTTTTTAAAAAATGAGATGATATGCTGGTCGAAATAGGATTTTTAAAAGTGAATTATGATGAAAAATATTCTGCCAATTGCATTGGGTCTATTTGTCTCACTGACTGCATTAAATGCGAGTGCAGGACAAGTTTGTGATAAATATTTCAAAGAAATGAATGCGCTGGTTCAACAAGCGGAAGAACAATATAAGAATGAGCCGAATGCGAGTGAACAAATTGCATTAATGAAATCTCAATTAGAAGATGCTAAAAAAACACTTGCTAGTTACCCTGAAGATACTCAAGAACAAGCATGTAGCCAAGCATTAACCGCCATTGCGCACGCCAAAGAAACAGTGAATAAATCATAAATTTTTCTAAAAAAAAAAGACCTGACAAATCAGGTCTTTTTTATCAGATAATAGAATTATCTCACCACTAAAACTGATATTTTCGCATAAGAAACAATACCTGAAGCATTCGAGCCTAATAGGTGAGTCGAAATACTCGGATTACGAGACCCAACAACAATTAGGTCCGCCTGTACCTTTTCAGCTTCGTCTAATACCTTTTCTCTCGGAGAGCCGAATTCCACTTTATAAGAGATACGATCCGCTGGAAAATCCATCTCTTTAACAATACGATTAACTAATTCAACAAGCTGCTCTTCAGAGCGCTCTACCGCCTTTTTAGTAAATGATGACAGCAAATCATAATGATAGCTATAACTCATCGAGAATCTCGAAACATCCGGTACTGAGTGGAATAAATGGATTTTAGCATTATCCATTTTTGCTAAATGAATAGCCTGTTTTAATGCTTTTTCAGTCAATGTATCTTCAGAAATATCAACGGGAACCAAAATAGTTTTATACATATAAGCCCCTCTCAAGGATGTATCTCTCATTCAATTTATTCGTTTTTTGAATAGACGAGATAGCGGTTTAATGGTTATTTTTGTCCAGAAAAGTATAGCCTGAATTAAATAAAAATGTCGTGAACTGATTTACTAATCTGAGAATAGACGCAGTAAATTGATTACAATTTTATTCAATTTAATCCTCTTCTAAGTGCCACTTATGTAATATGCGATGAATAAATGGTGTGACGATTAATCCAATACTAATAATGAATACACTTTGTAAAAATAAACCGTAAATAGCGATAAAGAAACGTCCTGCTTGAGTGATAGGCGCTGGCTCTAGTGCTTGACCACTCAACATTGATAAGGCATTTAACATGGATTCTATTATTGAATGCCCTTCGATAAAATAAAATCCAATAATTCCGGGTAGTAAGCCAATAAAAAACACCAACAACGCTAAAAAATAAAAGCGTAGAATTCGTAATACAAAATGCTCAACACTTATTAATTCTTTAGTGAATTTCTCCATAAAAATCCCAATACATCCATACTGATAGAAACGATGCTCATACCAGTAATATCTATCGTTTTATTGACTCATCAGCAATATAAAAAACCTATGCAAAAATGCATAGGTTTTAAAAGAAAACAAACTAGCGAACAACCAGAACAGATGTTTCCGCGTAGCGGACAATTCCTGCCGCAGTTGAACCTAACAGGTGCGTCGTAATATTTGGGCGACGAGAACCAATAACAATGATATCGGCGTTGATATCTTTTGCTGTATTAATCACTTCGTCACGAGGTGAGCCAAACGTAATCGTGTAGCTCACATCATCATGAGGAAGATCAATCGAATCCATCAGCATTTTCATATCTTCTTCCGCTTTCACGGTTGCTCGGTCTTTAATTTCCATATAGCCCAAAGCATATGCATTTATAATTGCCGAAGAGATAGGCAGAACGTGGATCAAATGAATTTTCGCACCAGACTGTTTCGCTAAATTTACCGCATGGCGAACTGCTTTGCTGGTCAGCTCTTCTTCAGTGAGATCGATAGGGACCAAAATCGTTTTGTACATAAGCCCTCCTGATAAATTGTCGAATAAACATTAACAATAAAATTATAATCAACTGTGCATAAATGTCTCTTATCTAAAAAGATAAATGAGATCTCTGGCTACAAATTAACAACAATATTTCCTTGCACATGTTTTGCCGCACCTGAATCCTCAGAATAAAAGTAAAAAATAATAAAATTTTTTCGCTCCGATTACATTAAACCATAGTAACGAAACTGGGTAAAATCTCCAAATCAATTGTTTTTTAATGTATTTTTATCATGTGCGATAAGATGAAGAGATTGAATAGTGATATGAAAAAAAGGGTTGATTTCTTAAATGAGAATGGTTATCTTTTACCTCGTGAATAGTTGAGCGTTTTACTCAACTTTTTCACAACGACATTGCTCACATTGCTTCCAGTTTAGCTGGCCAACTCATTTGAGTTGGCCTTTTTTTTATGCTTTATCATTTATTGAGGATTGCACCACCAAAACTCCAATTTTTTAAATGCCCAACATAAGTTAATCGTTCTGTCGGCATAAAGGTCGGCACATCTCCTGAACGCATATGCAAAATATCTGCTGGCGTAATCCATGATGAATTTCCTTCAAATAAAGGTACTCCTGCATATTTGTACGCATCTAGGACAAACTGCGAACAAAAGAATCCATTGGCTTGTTCAATATCATCCCCTAACTGCACACTCGCCAATGTTTTTAGACAAAAGCTTCGGATAGATTGCCCAATGAGTGGCAGCTCACAAACACGTTTGGTAAGCATCCAGGGTGCAATCATAACAATCCCTTTCATATTATATTTACCTCCATCATTAGCGACAGAGAATTCACGCAATTTCTCTGCATGAAATGACGTTAATAAATTATGCCTCAAGACCACCATATTATTAGAATCAGTGATAGCTTGATCCAAAGGAATTATTCTGACGCCACTCCCAACCGACTCCGCTACCTGACCGAAACCCAGATAAATAGAAGCATGGCTCACGCCACTTACGCTAAATAAGCGGATCCCCCATGAGTTCATGCCTGTTGCTGAAGACAAAAGAATATCACCGGGTAGCATATCTGCAACCGTCAGTGCTTCCACCGAGTCCTTAATTGGAATGGTATTGGCATGCTGGATACTAAATTTCAGCTTATTTGACTCATCATCCGCTTTAAATTGCGTAGAACAACCATTTATAAATATAAAACACAAAAACAGCATCCATTGGCATAATTTCATCTACATATATCCATTTTAATTGTATTTATCATTATTCTCTTCATTGATTCTATCGACAGAATATAACTACCACACTATTTTATTTTCTTTAAGGCTAAGAAATTTAGTGGGTGGTCACAAAAAATCGTAAAATAATCATGACTTGATTGTGTGGTAACACACCATCAGATAATTCAAAAAAACGGATTTGGATATAGGAAAGGTATGATTCAGGAATACCATTAACCCTCTAGCTACTAGAGGGTCTTATTCTACTTAAAAGTTAAATATATTCTGGATAAAAAACGCTGACTGAGTGATAGGTTTTTTTCTCTGTCGCTTTATTTTTTTGCATTGCAACAAATGGCTTATCTTCCAGATTTTTTGGCAGAGTCGTCGCTTTTTCTTTTGCAATCACAGAAACTTGTATATTGCGCTTAGAACGACTCAATTTAAATGACATACCTAACAGGCGGCGAGCCTGATTATTACTTACCATCATAAACTCCTTAACTAAAAAATTTAAATTCATAAACTGAACATCAAAAAAATAGTCAGTGTAGGTCACTAGGTTTATTTCATTTTCACTAAACTAAAAAATAAAATAAGTAACTTTAGTAGTATAGCAGTAATAATATTTTATTTAATGAAGATTTACTGGATAGTCCCATTGAGTGACTAATTAATAATTAAAAATAGTGTAGACTAACCTAGTATAGAAATATTTTTATGATTCGATAATTCAATGCTAATAAGCCTATATTTCTTATTTTAAGGTTGATAAATTAAACTTCTAATAATTTACCGCCACTGATAAAAACTTAAGTTAATTCATTGACTCCCAATAAATTCACTCAGTATAGTAAGGAAAAAACGCATACGAGGCGTCAATAAATGAAAACTATAGGATTGATTGGAGGTATGAGTTGGGAATCAACTCAACTCTATTATCAACAGATCAATGAAGGCATAAAGCAACAACTAGGTGGGCTGCATTCTGCAAAAGTTATTTTATATAGCATTGATTTTGCTGAAGTTGAGCATTTTCAATCCCATGGACAATGGGATCTTGCCGGTGAACATTTAGCGAGTGCAGGAGCGAGCTTAAAAGCTGCTGGTGCTGACTTTTTGGTTCTCTGTACCAATACAATGCATAAAGTTGCCCCTCAAATTGAGGAAAAATCAAAACTTCCATTCCTACACATCGCTGACGCTACAGGTGAAAAAATAACGCAGTCTGGCATTAAAACTATTGGTTTGTTAGGTACTGCGTTTACGATGGAACAAGCCTTTTATAAAGATCGTCTGACCGATAAATTTAATTTAAGGGTGATAACCCCAAATGAAGCAGATAGAAAAATCGTCCATGATATTATCTATCATGAACTCTGTTTAGGGATCATCTCCGATACCTCACGCACTGAATACCAACGCATCATGAAAACACTTGTCGAACATGGCGCTGAAGGAATTATCTTAGGATGTACTGAGATCACCCTACTGGTGAATGCTGGCGATACTTCTGTACCTGTATTTGACACGACAGCTATTCACGCACAATGTGCGGTAGAATATGCACTGAAAGCTTAATTTGAATGAATCTTAGGATAATTTTCACTAATTATCCTAACCATCACAAAATACAGATATTCCCCTATGAAAAATCAAAGCAAATATGTTACTTATTGCTTCACGATTATTCTAGGATAGGGAATTATGAACGAAAGAAAACCCAACAACCTCTCGTTGGGTAAATTTATCCAAAAAGAGAGGCTCGCGCGCCAAATGACTACCACGGAAATCGCCCAAGCAATTTCCGTCTCAGAGCGAGTGTACTCCCACTATGAAGAAGGTTCAGTGTCTATCTATATTGAGCATCTTGTCGCATTAAGTTCAATATTAAAAATTGACCTTCAATTATTTTTTGAAGCGTATTTAAATCCAGAAAAATAGAGCTTTCATCTTTTATTTAGCATAAAGCGCCATACCTGACTTTATGCTAAACGTTATTTCTTAATTTTACTCTCTAGTGTTACATATAAAATACACCCATCATAAATATCTCTGAGATTTTCCCACTATAAAGTAGGTACTCAAAAGGTACTGCAACCATATTAATCGTGCTCATCATAACGTCCGCGATTATTTCTATTGGACTAAATACAGGCATACTTATTCTCCTCTTTTGAGTACAATATCTTGACTAGGTAAATATAACTATAGGATTAAGAGCAAATTATGCCTCAAGTGAGTTTTTAAATTTACATTGAGTTATTTAATCAACTTTTACTTTTTTCATGAATATAAATATCAGGTCGATTAATCGTCCATGTATAATTTTGTTTGTTGACAGGCTCATAACCAAATTGTTCATATAGCCATGCTGCGGTTGTTGTAAATAGAGTGATTCTACGTAGTTTTTGAAAAATTGGATGGCTATGAATACAACTTATCAGCCATTTGCCAAGCCCCTGCCCTCGATATTCTTCAAGCACATATACATCACAAAGATAAGCGAAAGTTGAGTAATCTGTGACTAAACGGGCAAATCCTATTTGTACCTCATTACGATAAACACCAAAATTAAGACTATGCTCAATAGATAAACGAACGGTTTCAACATCAATGCCTTTCGCCCACGTAGATCTTGTTAGATAGTGTTGTATCGCGTGAATATCTAATCTGTTTTTATCTGTGCTGATCAGATAATCATTCTTATTCCATTCTTCTGTGGCTGAAAGCATATTCATGGTCACACCTTTTTGGTGATTATGAAAATTTCACCATACCATTACCTGAAGAGAATGACACTACTGCAACAATTAGTTTATGTGGATGCGATTTACTGATAGCTATAAACGAAAAACCCCCGCCAATTGGCAGGGGTTTGAAATTTTAAGCGCTGTATTAAGCTGGTATATTAAAGAGCTACGACGTTTACAGCCGCTGGACCTTTTGCGCCATTCTCTACTGAGAAGCTGA